>CAVFIY010000329.1:0-2548 GCA_963622435.1 Bacteroides uniformis
TCCTTCGAGGATGCCACGGGAACGCTTGTACCAGATGAAAAGAATAGTGGACATAATTTAGGGGTGGGGAATTATTTGTGGGTGATGGTTTGGATAGTATCTATTATCTCCATAGCGGTCTTACGAGGAATACGAATGGACTGCGCTGCTGCCAACATATCGGCGGTGGTAGGGTTGCCTTTGCCCATCACCGATGTGGCATGCTCGCCATTATATCCCTGTTTGCAACGGGTCAAATCGTACGCCGGTGCTAATGCCCATTTGTCCTCGTGGCAGATAAAACTAAAGTTCTTGGCGTGGTCGTCCTTATTGCCGATAATGACATTGAACACCATACGACGGAACATCTGCTCCACCTGCTTGGGGTCTTGGGTTATATAGCCGGTCAGAGCCAACAGCGTCTTATAGTCTGTCTTGGGCGGATAGATGGATTCGCTGAGCAACGCAGCGGCAGTGGCAATATGCAGCCGTTGCCCATCGGAAGTGAGGTCGAAACGCCGAGAAGCGAAGAACTCACCGTCTATCAGTTGAAAATCTGGCACATCTATTCCACATTGGCGGGCAAGGCAGTTGTAATGATACTCCTCACGCCCCATATCTTGCGGGTCGTAGGTATGGCGGAACTTCACCAACCAATGCCCCGTTTCGTTGGTCAACAAGCATTTAGGGCGACAGCCTCCACTGTTACCGCTATTGAAATACAGCACATCGGCATCTTGTGTGTTCCGCTCTTGAAACACATCCAATGCCAACTGCTGCAAGGCATGCAGTTCGGGCAAGACACGATTGCCGCTTAGGGTTTGCTCGGGGACATAGCAAAGTGCGCCCATACCCGTGCTGCCGACAATACTGAGCCTCTGCAAAGGCGTGAGCGACATATCGTCCACACCTTGATTGCGCAACATACGGTTCAGTAAATAGCGTCCGTAGCCGTCAGGAAGACTGTCTTCGAAGATACCAAAATTACCGTAGAAAGGTGTAGGCGGCGCGATGAACAAGTCCGGCTTAAGTGGCAAGTCCAGCGGGGAAATGGAGAACCCGTCGTGCAGCCACTCCTTGCTGTACTGAAATGTACACCGCCGACCGTCGGCTGCCATTGAGAGCGTGCCGACACAGCGGTCGTGGTACAACACCGACAATTTATTGATTGAACTGATTGCGACCATGCTTACGGTTCTTATTGCTATTGATGGTTTCCAACTCCTCCATGGTCTTATAGATCGGCTCTGCCATGACTTGTTTCAACGACTCCTTGTAGCCCAACGCCTTGCAGAGTGCGGCATACTGACGCAGGGAAATGGTGTACTGCGTTTCGAACTTGGCAATGGTCGGCACAGGCACGCCGCTCATCATCGAAAGCGCCTCCCGTGAAAGTGTGCGCTCCAAACGCCGATGACGCAACTGCTCCGCCAGATATTGCAGTATATCCTGCTCGGATTCGGTATCGAAAGTGTATAATAAATTCATACTATTGTATCTATTATATTACAAATCGCCACATTACTAATACTATTGTATTTGTTATACAAAATTCATGCCATAAGAGAATAGGGAAGATTCTAAATACATAGGCGGGGCTTTCTGTTGGCGAAAAATTTTCAAATGTTCGGAGAAAAATCTGCGATTCTCGAATGGAACGGGTGGTATTATTGGTGTATTATAGATCTGTTTCTAAAGCGCGGGCGATGATGTCGTCCTTGTCATACGAGCGCATGCGCAATGCTTTCACAAAAGTAGAGATAATTTTCGAATTGCACAACAACGCCGTGGCACGCAAGCCGCACATCGCCACGCCACAAACAAAATTTGCCCCACCTTTTGGGCAGGGCAAATCGTTCGGTTTATTCCAAGCAAAATCAGTCTTTCAGTTTTGCGCAGATAAATTCACGGTTCAAACGAGCGATGTGCGTCAGCGAAACGCCTTTGGGGCATTCGGCGGCGCAGGCACCTGTGTTGGTGCAGTTGCCAAAACCGAGTTCGTCCATCTTCGAGAGCATGGCTTTGGCGCGCGCGGCGGCCTCTACTCTGCCCTGCGGCAACAACGCCAACTGGCTCACTTTGGCGGCTACGAACAACATGGCCGAGCCGTTTTTGCACGCAGCAGCGCACGCACCGCAACCGATACACGAGGCAGCGTCCATCGCTTCGTCGGCTTTGGCTTTCGGAATCGGAATGGCATTGGCATCGGTGCTGACACCCGTATTCACCGAGATGTAGCCACCGGCCTGCATTATCTTGTCGTAGGCACCACGGTCGACCATCAAATCTTTGATGACGGGGAAAGCGTGCGAACGCCACGGCTCCACGGTGATGGTTTCGCCGTCGTGGAATTTGCGCATGTGCAGTTGGCAGGTTGTTACGCCGCTGTCGGGTCCGTGCGGATGCCCGTTGATGTAGAGCGAACACATGCCACAGATGCCTTCGCGGCAGTCGTGATCAAAGGCGATAGGCTCTTTGCGCTCGCTGATGAGTTGTTCGTTCAACACATCGAGCATTTCGAGAAACGAGCTGTCGGTCGAGATGTTTTTCAGTTCGTACACTTCGAACG
>CAVFIY010000330.1:0-2533 GCA_963622435.1 Bacteroides uniformis
CAGCCTGGGGGCGTGGGTGTCCCCACCCGCGACGGCTCAATAGAGCCGATTGACTATGCTGTGCCGAGTCCACCACGCCTATCGCAAAAAGATTCCTGTTCGATTTTCTCTATCGAGAACAAAAGAAATTATTCTATTCAAATCAAGAAATCGAAGAATACTTATAAGTATATAAATATCAATCGCCTACAACAGCACTAGAGCAATTTAGCGCAACAGTGGCAATTCATAATTCTTAATTCATAATTCCCCTCCCCCGTGGCGGATTTCACTCTACATCAGTATAGTGCGCTTTTAGAAACGCTGCTCCGCAGCGGCTATGCGTTCCTCACTTTTGAGGACTACTGCACCGCCGCTGCGTTGCCCGACCGCTTTGTCATCCTGCGCCACGATGTGGACAAACGCCCGATGAATAGTGTCGCCACGGCGGAGATAGAGCACCGCTTGGGTATCCGTGCGTCATACTATTTTCGTGCTGTGCCGGAGAGCGACAGCCCCGAAGCCATTCGGCGTATCGTCGCACTCGGACACGAGATAGGGTATCATTATGAGGATATGGCACTGGCGAATGGCAACACAGAGAAGGCATACACGCACTTCGCAGACCGTTTGGCGTACTTTCGTACCTATTACCCCGTCCGCACCATTTGTATGCACGGCGCGCCGATGAGTCGCTGGGACGGGCGGGAACTCTGGCGCAAGTATAACTATAAGGACTTGGGGATAGTGGGCGAACCGTATTTCGATGTGGACTTTTCGCATGTCTTCTACCTGACGGACACGGGGCGTTGCTGGGATGGCTATCGGGTGTCCGTGCGCGATAAAATCCCTGTCTATCAAGACCAATGGATAGCGCAAGGGCTTGTCTATCATCATACTACCGACATCCTCCGTGCGCTCTCTGCCAATGCGCTGCCCGCACGGCTGATGATGACCACCCACCCGCAGCGTTGGACGAACAGCCGCTTGGCTTGGGCAAAAGAACTGCTTATTCAGAATACAAAGAATATTGTTAAGCGCGTATTGGTATATGCAAAAGGAACTCATACACAAGACATTACATCGAATCGTCGTTGACATCATCATCTGGGTAATCGCTGCGCTCATCTGCTTCTTCTGGCGATTGGCGGCGGGCAAGACGCAGATATGGGACTATTTGGTGCTCTCCTCCGTCATGATGGCGGTGTGGGTAGTGCTGGGGCTTATCTTCCAACTCTATCGCTCGTACAAGACCACTTGGTACTGGCAATCCGTTCTTTCTCTGCTGCTTACGACAGCGGCACTTCTCCTGCTTATCCACTTTGTCTCCCCCGTCTTACCTTTCCACTTCTCCGTCCCGGTGGCGATGTGGTTAGTGGGTATCGTCTGTGTGATAGACTTCTTTGTTATCCTGGTGGAGCATTACTGGAAGTACGCCCAGAACATGACCGTCCCTGTCATGAAGATAGAGAAGCGCACCCACGCCGAAGTCTCTCGCCCCGATGAACCGCGTTCTGCCCATTCGGTGGACACCATTCACCAATCCATACTCTCTATAACCACAGAGGAAGACTACCAAATGCTCTTCGAGAAAGCGCATTTGGACAGTCGTCGTACCAAAGTCGTCGCCAACCGCGACCGCTTCGGTTTCTTGCAAATACCGGATTATGAGTACAGTACGCTGGTCGATTTGATTATCCTGAATGAGGTGCGGGGTATCAACAAGCGTTTGTGTATAGTCAATCAGAAACTCCCCGACGACGGACACTATGTGTGCTGTTTCCGCCCGCAGGAGTATATTAAAGAGAAGATACTCCATCGTTATCCCAAAGGGATAAATAAATTCGTCTATGCCTGCTATTTCTTCTGGAAGCGCGTCATACCACGCCTCATGTTGAGTTCCCGCCTCTATTACGATGTGACGAAAGGGCGTAAGCGTATGCTCAGTAAGACGGAGGTCTTGGGTCGCCTTTATTACTGCGGCTTCGAGGTGGACGAGATAGTGCCGATGGGGCATATCGAATATGTCTTTGCCCACCGCCACTCGCAACCGTACCCGCAAGAGCAGTTCAAAGTCTATGGCCCTCTGATTAAGTTGCGCCGCGTGGGGAAGAACAAGGAATTTGTCTATATCTATAAGTTCCGCACTATGCACCCCTACGCCGAGTATATCCAGAAGTATGTCTTTGACAAGCGCGGCGGAATGAACATCGCCGACAAGAGCGACGACGATTGGCGTATCACTACATGGGGACGCTTCATGCGCAAGTACTGGCTGGACGAACTGCCGATGCTGCTCAATTGGCTGCGGGGAGATGTGAAGTTAGTCGGCGTACGCCCGCTGTCGAAGACGATGTTCGACACCTATCCCGCATACTTACAAGACAAGCGCACCCGCTGCAAACCGGGGCTTATCCCGCCGTTCTATATCGACCACCCGCAGACCTTTGAGGAACTCTTCGCCTCCGAGGACAAGTACCTGGATGCTTACTTCAAGCACCCCCTCTTCACCGACATTGAGTACTTCTTCCTCACCCTCCACTCCATTCTCTTC
>CAVFIY010000331.1:0-2526 GCA_963622435.1 Bacteroides uniformis
CGAGTGCTACTACCAAACAACTAACTAAAAGTTGCACTTGCTTGTTGAATTCACCTTCGTGAGCGTAGCGAGCAGGAAACTAAAAAATAGCAACACAATAATTTATTGGAAATACATAATACAATGAAAGATATTCAATTCACATTGGCGGCACGCTGCGAGGCGGCAGGTCGCGACAATAACGAGGATAACTATCAAATTATCTCGGACATCGCCTCGAATTCGTGCCATTTCACGGCAGGCGACAGCCTTACATTAGGCGAGAAAGGAACTCTGCTCGTGGTCTGCGATGGTATGGGCGGCATGAATGCAGGCGAAGTAGCATCAGCAATTGCCGTCAAGACGGTGAAAGAAGCGTTTGCGGCGGAGAATATCACCAAAGAGGTGCTGTCGCAGCCGGAGAAGTTTATCGTTAAAGCGATTCAGGCTGCCGACGCTGCTATCAAAGCAGAGGGCAAACGCAACCCCGAAACGGAAGGAATGGGCAGTACGATAGTGCTGGCGTGGCTGCTGCACGGCAAGGCGAATATCGGTTGGTGCGGTGACTCGCGTGCCTACCGCTACAACCCCGCCACGGGGTTCGAACGCTTGTCGCACGACCATAGTTATGTGCAGGAACTGGTCGATGCGGGCAGTATCACCGAAGAACTGGCGTTTTTCCACCCGAACAACAATATCATTACTCGCAGTTTGGGTGACTTGCGTGGCATAGCCAAACCCGACACCAAAGTATTTGACATTCAGCAGGGTGACCTCTTCTTGCTCTGCTCCGACGGACTGTGCGGCTGTCTGCAAGACTTTCAAATAAAAGAGGTAATCGAGCAGCACCACGCCAATGTGGCGGACTGTCGCGATGCGCTCTGGCAAGCAGACGAGGCAGCAGGTTGGCACGACAATGTGACGACCGTATTGGCACAAATCACCAAAGGCGGCGTTGCACCGCACAAACCGCTCTCCGCCGAAGACACGGTTGCGCATTTGCAAAAAAGCAATCACCGGCTCAAGGCACTGACTATCGCACTGGGCGTGCTATTGGGAATCATCGTACTGGGCGGGGCGTGCTATTTCGCCCGCCCATACCTGCATAAAGTGTTTCCGCCTAAGACAAGTGTAGAAAATGGAAACGAGACCGATTCTGTAGCGGGAGATGAAAACAATGGAGCGGCTACACTCCCCGAGGTTGCTGGCAAATCGAACACGACAGATGCTCCATCCGATAATGCCGGTAAAAAGGAAAAAGATAAGAAAGGTTCTGCTGCTGTCAGCAATGACAAAAATAATAGTGATGTAGAAGCTCCATCCGAAGATCAACCTCTTCTGGAAGTGAAAACTGCATCCGCACAAAAAGAGGCTGCAACCACAAGGGAAAAACAGGGAGAAAACAAGGAAACGCAAGAGGATGAGAAAAAGCAATCTGTTCCTGAAACCACGAAAGTAGCAGCCCTGACTACCGACGCTACTCCTGCTGCAACTGCTACAGAGAACACGAAACCGACACAACCTAACGATACAACGCAAAGCAAATAAACCATGCAATTACAACCTGATACCCTTTTTGACAACCGCTACACGCTCCGAGAACTGATTGGACGGGGCGGATTTAGCGAAGTATGGCTTGCCCATGACACATGGACAGAACTTGATATTGCCATCAAAGTCTATGCGCCCGGGCAAGGAATGGACAGCGACGGCCTGCAGATATTCAGTAAAGAGCTGGCGGGCGTGTTCAATCTCAACCACGCCAACCTGCTCAAGCCAACCCATGTCGGGCAGTGGTTGAGTATGCCCTACCTAATAATGGAGTACTGCCCCAAGGGTGCGCTTAACAAACGAGTAGGCAAACTCACAGAGCAGGAGGTATGGAAAGTGCTGCACGATGTGGCTGCTGGATTGGCATATCTGCATAACAAGGACATCGTGCACCAAGACATCAAGCCCGACAATATCTTGCTCGATGAGAACGGCGACTATCGTATTACCGACTTTGGCATCTCCACCAAGGCACGCACCACGCTCCGCCGCAGCATAGGCGCGGCAGCCGTGTCGGGCGGCACAACGGCATATATGGCACCAGAGCGATTCTCCGCTAACCCCGCACCCACCAAAGCAAGCGATATTTGGTCGCTCGGGGTTATGGTGTACGAACTTATCACGGGCGATGTTCCCTTCGGCGAGATAGGTGGCGGGCTGCAAAAGAACGGTGCCGAGATACCCACAATGCAAGCGGCGACGGGCACTGTCTCATCAAAACTCGAGCATGTCGTACGCCTAATGCTTGCTACAAACGCATGGAACCGCCCCACAGCAGAAACGCTTGCTTTTTGGGCAGCAGAGGATATTGCTTCTGCAAATACTAACAATGAAACGGCAACAGACAGCGCTTCCAATAGTAACAACAACGGTACATCTGCCTATCGAGAAACCACCATTTTTAACCCCAGCAGCCAACTATCTCCCACCCAACCGCACCAAGTCGACCCCTCATTGGAAGAAGAACCTATGCGATCAAAGGGCAAATCCTCAAAC
>CAVFIY010000332.1:0-2494 GCA_963622435.1 Bacteroides uniformis
GTATGAATTATTTGTTTCTTGACAACGGCTTTGAAGAAATCGAGGCTATCACGACTATCGACCTGCTGCGTCGGGCGAAAATCAATGTAACCACCGTATCTATCACCGGCAAATCGATGGTGCTGGGCGCACATAACATCGCCGTGGAAGCAGACGGACTGCTGGAGGACATCGATTTCTCGGACGCAGAGACCCTGATTCTCCCCGGTGGTGCAACCAAACTGGGCGACTGCCGTGCATTATGCGACCTGCTCATCGACCACAACGCTGCGGGCAAACAGATAGCGGCTATCTGTGCCGCCCCGTCCGTATTGGGCAAACTCGGCGTACTGGAAGGCAAACAGGCGACTTGCTACCCCGGGTTTGAGGAATACCTGGGAGAGAGTTATATCGGCGGTCTAGTCGTAGAGAGCAAGAACATTATCACCGCCAAAGGCCCCGGGTTGAGCAGCGATTTTGCTTTCTGCCTGATAGAGAAACTGGCAGGCAGCGAGGTGGCAGACGAGGTGTACGACACCGCACAGTATTGATAATCTGTAAGTTTGTAAATGTGTAAGTTTGTAAATAGGCACATCAGGAGCAGGTACACCGCTTACAAATTTGCAGATTGCACAATAGCACTTTCTATGCAATCCATTTACAGATCTACAAATTTACGAATTTACACATTACTATAATCAATGGCATTTTTCGGATTATTCAATAAGGAGAAGAAAGAGACCTTAGATAAGGGACTTGAGAAATCGAAAGAGTCGGTTCTCAGCAAGATTGGACGCGCCATTGCGGGCAAGACCACCGTGGATGACGATGTGTTGGACAATCTCGAAGAGGCACTGATTACATCCGATGTGGGTGTTGATACCACACTGCGTATTATCGAGCGTGTGCAAGAGCGCGTGAAGCGGGATAAGTATATGAATACTGCCGAATTGAACGGGATTCTCGTTGAGGAAATCGCCGGTCTGTTGGCAGAGAACAACACGGGCGATGTACCGGACTTTGCCGCTCCCCTACCCCACAAACCGTATGTTATTATGGTGGTGGGCGTGAACGGCGTAGGCAAAACGACTACAATTGGCAAGTTGGCATATCAGTACAAGCAGGCGGGGAAGAAAGTGTATCTCGGAGCGGCTGACACTTTCCGTGCCGCGGCCGTAGAGCAACTGTCGATATGGGGCGAGCGTGTGGGCGTGCCTGTCGTCAAACAGCAACAAGGTTCCGACCCTGCGAGCGTGGCGTACGATACACTGGCGAGTGCCAAAGCCAACGATGCGGATGTGGTACTGATAGACACGGCGGGGCGGTTGCATAACAAGATTAACCTGATGAACGAACTGACGAAGATTAAGAATGTGATGCAGAAAGTCGTTCCCGATGCGCCGCACGATGTGATGCTCGTGCTGGACGGCAGCACGGGGCAGAACGCCTTTGAGCAAGCCCGTCAGTTCACTGCTTCCACACAAGTCAGTTCGCTGGCTATCACCAAGTTAGACGGCACTGCCAAGGGCGGTGTGGTGATCGGTATCAGCGACCAATTCAAGATACCCGTGCGCTATATCGGACTGGGCGAACGCCCCGAAGACCTCCAAGTCTTCCACCGCGAAGAGTTCGTGAAGGCGTTACTGCAGGGGAAATAGGAATCATATACCTCTATAGAAAAGGCTGTCTATCGTTGAAGCAGCCTTTTTCTGTGCGCCATTGTATAGTAAATGGGGCTGTATTGGGCGAGAGGCTATTGCTCATTGCGGCTTTCTACAATCTTGTTCCGCCATTTCTCCAAACCCATTTGGCAATACTTATCGGTCATACCATTCGGGACACAAATCGTCTGCAAGTTCTCACAATATTCCAAAACATCGCGACCTATTTTGGTCAGGGACTTTGGAAGAGAGACTGAAATAAGACTTGTGCAATTATCAAATGCCTCATTCCCAAGGCTCGTTACACTATCAGGAATCACTACAGAGGTCAAACCTGTGCAAAACGAGAATGCCCACTTATCGATACTTGTAATACTATTGGGAATCGTAATAGCAGTAAGACCTGTACATTCAAAAAATGCTTCTTCTCCAATACTGGTAACACTATTGGGAATACATGTGTTTTGACAACCTGCCAGAAGAGTGTTCGTGGCAGTTTCTATAATAGCATTGCAGTTCTCACGACTATCGTATACAGTATTCCCCTCTTCAACCACTATAGCAGTCAAACTTGAACAACCATAGAATACCCATTCCCCGATACTTGTTACACTACTCGGAATAGTAATACAGGAAAGAGATTTACAACAACCGAAGGCGGAGTCCTCAATACTCGTTACACTATGGGGAATAGTAATAGCGAGAAGACTATTACAGCCTTCAAAAACACTATTGTCTATCTTCGTTATGCTATAGGGAATTACTACAGAGGAAAGAGCAAAGCAATATGCGAATGCCCCACATTCAATACTCGTCACGCTGTTGGGAATTGTAATAGAGGTTAACCTATAGCG
>CAVFIY010000333.1:0-2489 GCA_963622435.1 Bacteroides uniformis
CGCTTGCCGTCACCATGGCTCAAGTGGTAACTCCCGTGCATTGGGCAGGCAAGACAGTAGGCGATAGTATATATATTGAGGCAACCATAGATGAAGGGTGGCACACCACCATTTTCTCAATTGGCGACTCGGCAGTGGAGAAGGAATATAGCAACACCTATTCTGTTGTACTGCCGGAATCGGAGAAAGTAGCTATACGCTACAATGCGTGCAATGAGCAGATGTGCACCGCTCCCGAAGTATGGACTTATACAGCACAAACCATCTCTTCGCCTGCTGATACACCTGTTGTAGATACTCCTGCTGCCGATACTTCGCTATGGCGTATCTTCCTTATGGGATTGCTTGGGGGACTGTTGGCGATATTCACTCCGTGTGTATGGCCCATTATTCCGATGACGGTGTCGTTCTTCCTGAAGCGCTCCGACAAAGGCGTACAGAATGCGCTGCTCTACGGGTTGGCGATTATCATTATTTATGTCGGACTCGGGTTGTTAGTGACAGCTATATTCGGGGCATCGGCACTGAATGCCATCTCTACCAATGCGGTGGTGAATCTGTTTTTCTTCGCTTTGCTCGTGGTATTTGCCTTATCGTTCTTCGGGTTGTTTGAGATTACACTGCCTTCTTCATGGTCCACGAAATTGGATAGCAAAGCCCGTTCTACAAGCGGTTTCTTGTCGATTCTGCTGATGGCTTTCACGTTGGTGATAGTCTCTTTCTCTTGCACAGGTCCCATCATCGGCACATTACTTGTGGAGGCTGCGGGGCATTCTTATCTTGCTCCTGCTATGGGTATGTTGGGCTTTGCCATTGCATTGGCTTTGCCGTTCTCGTTGTTTGCTATGTTCCCGCAATGGATGAAGAGTATGCCTCGTTCCGGCGGTTGGATGCAGTCGTTTAAGGTGGTGTTGGCATTCTTGGAGTTGGCGCTGTCGCTTAAGTTCTTGAGTGTGGCGGACTTGGCATACGGGTGGGGAATTCTGCCTCGTTGGCTGTTCTTGGCGATATGGATTGCTTGTTTCTTCGGCATCGGGTTGTACCTGATTTGGCATATAGCGAAGGTATCTTGGACACGCCGTATCATTCGTGCAGTGGTGATTCTGCTCTCGTGGGGATTTACTGCCTATCTCGTGCCGGGATTATGGGGTGCACCGGTGACAGCGGTATCGGCTTTTGCACCTCCTATGGCGATAGAGGGGCGTGAAGTGTTTAACGATTACGAAGAGGGGTTGGCGTATGCACGGCAAGAACATAAGCCTATCTTGTTGGATTTCTCGGGCTATGGGTGTGTCAATTGCCGTAAGATGGAGGCGTATGTGTTAGATAATGAGGAGGTGAAAGCACGCCTAAAGAACTATGTGTTGATTGAGCTATATGTAGACGACAAGCGGGACGGAGTCGGCGAAAAGAACAGCCGAATTCAGCGGGAACGCTTTGGCTCGAATGCGCAGCCGTATTATGTGCAGCTCAATGCGGCAGGTGAATCGATCAGTGCTCCGTATTCCTTCTCCACTAATGTGCAAGATTTTCTGAAGTGGCTGAAGTACTAATTTATAAACAACACTAATTACTACATTTTATGTTCCATAAAAACTTTCAATCTGGTGAGCATACCGAGCGTATGCCATATAATCACTCGCAAAATAACGACAGCCGTTCGCAATACAATGATAGTCGTTCCAAACACGATAGCAAGCGTGCGCAATATGATACCAAGCGTCCCCCGGAAAAGGAAATGATATTCGGTATTCGTGCCGTTATGGAGGCGATTGATGCGGGGAAAGTGCTCGACAAAGTGCTGTTACGCAGGGATATGAGTAGCACTATCGGTAAGGAATTGTTGCAGAAGTTAGCGGGTACAAACACCCCCGTGCAGAAAGTGCCGGTGGAGAAGCTTAATCAATTCACCGACAAGAATCACCAAGGGGCGATTGCGTTCCTTTCGCCTATCGAGTTTTATGATGTGGAGGACTTGGTGCAATCACTGTTCGATGAAGGTAAAACGCCTCTGCTGATGGTATTGGACGGCATTACCGATGTGCGTAATTTCGGAGCTATTGCTCGTACTTGTGCGTGTGCGGGAGTGCATGCGTTGGTTATCTCCGCTCGGGGGAGTGTCGCTATCAATGGCGATGCGGTAAAGACTTCGGCGGGTGCGTTGCACACATTGCCTGTCTGCAAGGTGGAGAATCTGCAGAACTGCCTTACTTACTTGAAAGACAGCGGGTTACGCATTGTAGCAGCAACGGAGCACAGCACAATGGATTATACCAAAGCGGATATGACAATGCCTACGGCGATTATTATGGGCTCCGAAGAGAAGGGTATTTACGAAGGGAATTTAGCCTTGGCAACTGACAAAGTTCGTATTCCGATGACGGGTACTATCGAGAGCTTGAATGTGTCGGTAGCAGCAGGGGTAATGCTCTACGAAGCCGTTCGCCAACGCAATAATGGGTAAATAGTTGAGTGTTGAGCGTTGAGTG
>CAVFIY010000334.1:0-2479 GCA_963622435.1 Bacteroides uniformis
CAGAACTTACTTCTATTACTATTCCTAATAGTGTAACGAGTATTGAAGAATGGGCTTTCGCAGGTTGCGATAGTCTTACCTATATCTCTCTTTCTGCATCTCTAACTAATATAGGTAATGTCGGTTGCAATGTATATTCTGGTCCTTTTGACTATTGCGAGAACTTGCAGACAATTTGGGTCTCGAAGGGGATGACCGATAAGTACTGTGAAATGGGCTTGGAGGAATGGCGGGATAAGATGGTAGAACCGCAGCAGGATGAATACACTATTTTGCTCAATATCGCTCGGGGCTATGAGTTGGGTATCGGTATGACACGCAATCTGGCACAAGCCGTTCTTTGCTATGTGCAGGCTGCGGATAAGGGATGTGCCGATGCCGCTTACCACCTCGGTGAACTCTACGAGGAGGGCAAGGGGTTGCCGCAAGACTTCAAGCAAGCCGCAGATTGGTATGCTCGCTCTGCCGAACTCTATCATCCGAATGGGGAGGCACGGCGTCAATCCTGCTTACGCACTATCGAAAAAGAAAACGCTCGTTTGGCAGAGGAGGAGAATGCCCGATTGGCTGCTTTCCTAGAGGAGCAAAACGCCTCTCGCCAAACGCAACCATATTCACGCGCAATTCCTACCACTATGCCGCAAAAAACAATCCTATTCTTTGATACCGAGACAAACGGACTACCGCAGAACTATAAGTTAGGTGTTTCTGCCACCTCCAACTGGCCGCGCTTGATTCAGTTGGGATGGATAATCACCGATGAGGCGGGGAATATACTGAAGCGCAACAGCCAACTCATTTGCCCGCAGTCGTTTACGATAGCCGCCGAGGTTACTCGCCTGACTGGTATTACCACCGAATCCGCACGGCGCAATGGCGTTTCGTTGGCGGATATATTGCAGGAGTTTATGGCGGATGTAGCGAGTGCCTCGCTGCTTGTGGGGCATAATGTGGATTTCGACTGCCATATCATCGGCTGCGAACTCTATCGCAATTCGATGGACTATCGCACGCTACTAGATAAGCCTTCCGTCTGCACAATGGTGCGTAGTACGGATTTCTGTGCCATACCGAGCAATAGTCGTTACTATGGGGGATATAAGTATCCCACGCTGACGGAACTCTATACCAAACTGTTTGGGCATGCGTTCTCGGGTGCTCACGATGCCCTTTCGGATATTACAGCGACAAAAGACTGCTATTTCGAACTCCTTCGGCGAGGGATTTTGTAGGGAAAACTCCTTCTCATATACCTGCAAACATAATATATACACAGAAAAAGGCTACTTCGGTAAGGAGGCAGCCTTTTCTATATCGGTTGAATCCACCAAGTTACACGACTATTGTGATGGAGGCTTGGTTGAATCCGCTCTGCATATTAATTGTCAATTTTTAATTATTAATTGGCGAATTAGTTAACTCCTGCATTCTTGCGATATACTTGCCGAGGATGTCAAATTCGAGATTGACTACGGAGCCTACTTCGATGAACTTAAAGTTCGTATTCTCGTGGGTGTAGGGAATAATGCATACACTCACATAGCCTGTGCCGCTGTGCGTATTTTCGCTTTGCGTATTTCCGCTTTCGTGTATGTTTGCACTATGGTTGGTCTGTTGTGCCACACCACTCGGCATGTTAATTGTTAATTGTTCATTGTTAATTGATACATCCGGTTCGCAGACGGTGAGGCTGACACCGTTGATAGAGACAGAGCCTTTATCCACGCAGAAATAGCCGCGGCGAATCATCTCTTTGGAGGTGGCGTAGGCAAAGCGGTAGTACCAACTGCCCTCCGTTTCGTACACCTCTACGCAGCGTGCCGTCTCATCTACATGCCCTTGCACGATATGTCCGTCGAGGCGTTCGTTGAGCAGCATTGAGCGTTCGAGATTTACCCAATCGCCGACCTTAAGTTCGCCTAAGTTGCTGCGGTTGAGCGTCTCTTGCATAGCCGTTACGGTGTACAAATCGCCATCGGTTTTCACCACCGTCAGGCATACGCCGTTGTGTGCCACCGATTGGTCGATACTCAACGCGTCCGAATACGGATTGCGGAGTGTGAAGTGCTTGTTGCCTTGTTCTTGCTCAATTTTTACGACTTGAGCCGTCGTTTCTACGATTCCTGAAAACATTGAAGTCGAATTTTATAAAGATGATACAATAGATTGCGAGTAATACGGTGCCTATCCCCATTAGTGCCCATTGTCCGAGTGGCAGCAGGTATTTGGCGACATAGTATAGACCTAACAGGCAGACCGTCAGCAGGGTATAGCGTCCGATACGCAGCAGGTCGTAGGGGATAGCCAAGTAGCGTCGCCCGACAAAATAGGACAGCAGCATAATGATAAAATAGCATACCGTGCTGCTTGCCGCCGAGGCGATATAGCCTATTTTCGGCACGAATATCGCCTGCAGAGAGAAAGTAATCACTACACCGAGTAGCGGCCCCATATTGCGTCTTGTCGGTGAGTTTGTACC
>CAVFIY010000335.1:0-2468 GCA_963622435.1 Bacteroides uniformis
TATTGGTCTATTCGCCTGCCTATCACGGCATTATGGATATATTTCCCGAGGCTGACAGGATGTATTTTCTGTTTGATTCCATTGCCGATTTGTACGACATTCCGATACTCAATTACTTGGAGGAGCCTCTCTGCTACGATACCGCCTATTTCTATAATGCCATGCACCTCAATCGCACGGGGGCGGCGTTGTTTACCACCCACTTGGCACACGACATAGACTCCATCGGTTTTATCCGATAGTAATTTGGCTCATCGAGTGGATACCGAGATGATACCGAGTAGATAGAAACTTCCTTACGAGTTGGTAACGAGTTCCTAACGAGTTGGTAACGAATTTCCGGGGACTGATATAGGAGAGATATAGGACTTCTATAAGGGGAACTGCCTATATCGGCAACGAACACCTAAACGCACATCGCCTCTACCGTTTGCATACGATAGAGGCGATGCTTTGTATAGTCTTGTTACCTGCGTATTAAGCGGCATGTATCGCCATTCCAAGATGAGCGCAACGCTGCCGAATATATTCTATCCGCTTTTGGGGACGAATGCCACCGGCGCACCCTCTTTTTATTGGTGCTGCGGGCGAAGGAGGTCGTTCACTGTCTTCACGGGGTTGAAAGTCGATACCGGCACTTCGACAAAGATGGTGTTCCAACGGGACATTGCGCCGTTCCACAGCCCCGGCAGTTCGAGTGCAAGTAACTCCTTGCCGTCTTTCGATTTATGCGAGATAAAGCCCGTCTGCGGATCGACATAGTCCGGCAGGTGGAAAGGCTTGCCCTCGTAATCGCGAATGGCGCACACCAAATCCACGGGATTGAAGTGGGTGGATTTAGCCATCAGCGAGGGGTCTGCAATCTGGCTCGATTCAAGTATCTGATAGGAGATAGAGCCGTCCGCCTCGCGCACTAGGAACGGTCCGCCACCGGGTTCGCCCGTGTTTTTCACCACGCCGCATACGCGAATGGGGCGGTTGAGTTGTTTCCGCTCCTCTTCGGAGATAGTCGGGTCTTGCAACCGCTCGAAAATACGCTTCTGCTCCGTCACCAGTACGCCTGCCAAAATCTGCTTATAGCGCACCGTGTCTTTCTTCAAACGGTCGGGTACGACATTGTCTATATTTTTAATGAAAACAATATCGGCGTCCTGTTGGTTGAGGTTCTCTATCAGTGCGCCATGCCCACCCGGACGGAAGAGCAAATGCCCGTCTTTGTCGCGGAACGGCGTGCCATCGGGGTTGGCTGCCAGCGTGTCGGTCGAGGGCAACTGCTCGGAGAAAGAGATGTCGTAGTGCACATTATACTTTGCCTCGTACGCCTGCAGGTGGTCGGCGATATGCTTACGGAAGAGAGGTAGGTGCTGGTGCGAGACAGTGAAATGGAGTGCCGCCTGCCCGTTGCTCGACGCATAGAGCGCCGCCTCCACCAGGTGTTCCAACGCCGGCGTGCGCACCTCGTTGCGGTAGCGATGGAAGAGGAGCAACCCCTTGGGCAGTTCGCCGTAGCCCATGTCGTAGAGCAGGTGGCGCACTGCGTCCTGCCCTGTCAGCCCTGCGAGTTGGTCGCCGAAAGCAAAGTCATCGATATGGGTTAGGAACTCCTGAATAAAGTCCGTTTCCACGCCGTCTTCGAGGTATTGGAACAGGTTCTTGAACATACGGCTTGCCGCACCGCTGGCGGGGACAAACTTCAGCACCTTGTGGTTCTCCGAGAGATACTGCTGCCAGGCGGCGATATACTCCTCCTGCTGCTGTTTCGAGGGGGCAAGAATGCCTTTTCTGGTCGAAGCGGGGGCTACAATGTCTAACTCAGGAAAGCCGGTACGAAAAGACGCTAATTGCTTCTCGGCTTTCTCTACTGAAATACCGCGTGCCTCCAATTGGGCAATGTCTTGCGGGGAAAAAGTTGTGTTCATCTCTGTAAAAGATTAATTATGTATATGTGTTGTTGCTATTTTGCGCCGTTTAGTGAAAAATAGGATAAAATTTTCCATATCTTACGCCTTGCTTGAACCTTGCTTGAGGTTGGCTTGAGGTTGGCTTGATTTTGCGGGGTATTTTTGTAATGCTTTTTAACAGTTCCGCAGTTCGCCACGACCTCTCGACCGGTATATCCGATAACGCAGGGCAAAATTACACTTTTATTTGGATATGTGCAAAAAAAAGAGTAACTTTGTGCGCTGAAAAAAATATGAGCAGTTAGGAAGCGGGGAAGAAGCGGGGAGAATGTCGCAAGGAACTGGGGAAGAAATCGCGTACTTTTCCCTACCATTTTCGAACCACCTTCGAACCACCTTCGAATCACCTTCGAACCACCTCCGAAGCACCTCCGAAGCACCTCCGAAGAAACTATAGAGTATAAAGCACCAAAAACGACAAATAGAACATAAAAGACTTTTATGAACGGACGGCTGCACAGCATGAATAGAAAGTGACACAAAAAGCATATTTGAACTATATTTGAC
>CAVFIY010000336.1:0-2450 GCA_963622435.1 Bacteroides uniformis
GATGTTCTCTTTCTCGTTGTAGGTTGGGATAATTACTAATCGTTCCATATCTCAATTAGGTCGAATTTTCGTTTTAATCGAATGTCGTTTTAATAGTTAACTTATGCCGACTATAGCAGGTTGAACGCGATTGCTGACTATAGCAGGTTGAATGCGATTGCTGACTATAGCAGGTTGAACGCGATATGTATAATGCAGACTCCACCTGGGGGCGTGGGTGTCCCCACCCGCGTGGTTTGGAACAAACCATTTGACTATGCGTTGCGGGTCTGCCTGGGGGCGTGGGTGTCCCCACCCGCGGCGGCTCGTCAGAGCCGTTTGATCATGCTCTGCGGGTTCTGCGTTGCGGGTCTGCCTGGGGGCGTGGGTGTCCTCACCCGCGGCGGCTCGCCAGAGCCGATTGACTATGCTTTGCCGCGTCCTCCCCGCTAACTAGTTCAACTAGATTCCCCTAGATCCAACTAGCCCGCTGCCTGGGGGCGTGGGTTGTGGACTAAGGAGTTCTTGCGAAGCCCACTGGGCTTCGCTCGCTGCGGGCACTCAATGTGCTTCGCACATCTGCTCTCCGCTTCACCCCACCCGCGGCGGCTCGCCAGAGCCGGTCGACCCCAATAATGCCTCTACTCCTCCCCACTCAACGCATACACAGGGCTTGGCGTGAGTCGTTCGAGCGTGGTCAAGAACACATCTCGTCCGGGTTCCACGCCTATCTGTCGCAGGCTCTCGGCCACGGTGTCGTATGCCACTTTCGGGTCGTTGTTTTCTTGGCTCAGGTGGCATAGCCAGATGTTGCGCAGTCCCTCGTGATAGTTGCGTGCCAGCACCTCGCCGCAGGTCACATTGCTTTGGTGTCCGCGCGGGGACAGGATGCGTTCCTTCAGGTAGGTCGGGTAGGGGCCGTTCAGCAGCAAGTGCTCGTCATGATTGGCCTCTATCACAAGGTGATTGGCAGTGCGTATGGCGCGTTCCATCAGCTCGTTAGGCTCCCCGCAGTCGGTGACTATTACAAACCGCTGCTCACCGAAGTCGATGGTGTAGCCCACGCACTCGGTCGAGTCGTGGCTGATGCCGAACGAGTTTATCACCATGCCGGCGAGCTCCCAAGCCTGCCCTTTCTCGAAGTATCGTTTGGCGGTGTGCAGTTTCTCTCGCACACCGTAGTTACGGTCAATGCCTTCGTGTATCAGTCGGGTGGAGTAGATGGGCAGATGCACTCGCTCGCCGAGTGTGCCGACGGCCCGTATGTGGTCGGCGTGGTCGTGGGTGATGAGTACGCCCATTATGTTGCCGAAGTCGAGTCCCATCTCTCGTAGCCCTTTCTGTATGGCCCGAGCGGACACGCCTGCGTCAATCAGTATGCCTTGTTGCCGTGTGCCGAGGTAGTAGCAGTTCCCGCTGCTCCCGCTCGCAAAACACCGAAATATGTACTCCTTTCCCTCCACGAATGTACTTGTTCCTTTCTGCTCTTTGTTTCTATTATGTTTTCTTTCCCTACTGCACTCTGTTTCTTTTTCTATCGAATGTACTCTGTCCTTCTTTTCAAGATATTCTGTGTCTTTTATTTCTATTCTTTGTTTCTCTCTCTCTGCACTCTGTTTCTTTTTCTATCGAATGTGCTTTGTTCTTTTTGTTACTGCACTTTGTTTCTTCCTTCTCTTGATGGCTCCGCTCCCTGTCCTGTAGAAAAGACCTGCAAAGGTACAACTTTTTTCTTGAATAGACAAGAGTTAGTAACAGAAAAAGCAAAGTAACACAATAGCGATGTCCCCTAAAGCAGCACAATAGCGAAGCCCCCCCCCTAAGCAGCACATCCGGCAGCCTGGGGGCGTGGGTGTCCTCACCCGCGACGGCTCGCCAGAGCCGGTTGACTATACTGTGGAAAAGCCTTCCGGCAGCCCCGCCCCCTCCGCCTTTCTTGCCCCGATAGCGGTTTCTTAGCGCGGGATATTATCCCGCCCAAATGAGCCGCCAGGCTCAATTGACCATGCTATGCCCAATTCTTAATTCATAATTCTTAATTCATAATTACCCTTGCCCCTGCCCCCTTTCAAAGTCCCCTGCATTATCGTTCCTTATGCGGGATATTATCCCGCCCTATCGGCTCGCCAGAGCCGGTTGATCATATTCTGTGATTCTGCTTGGGGGGGGGGGGGCATGCGCATCCAGCAGCCTGGGGGCGTGGGTGTCCCCACCCGCGGCGGCTCGCCAGAGCCGGTTGACTATGCTATGTAGGAGTCTAGCTCGCCCCAGAAATCCAGAATCCCCAGAAATCCAGCCTAACCCTCCTCCCCTCTTCTAAGGAGGGGTCTGGGGGGGTCTTTTTTTATTCTATTCCAAACAAGGGGAAACCCGTCACCTCCCTTTATTCATGCGCCCTACAGCGGAGAAAATCCCTCATTTGGTGACGGCTTTTGAAACCGTCACCAAGCCGTCGGCGCCTTTGTGGATGC
>CAVFIY010000337.1:0-2432 GCA_963622435.1 Bacteroides uniformis
ATATAATCGAGTTCCATACTTATGCGTTCATCCTCATCGTCCTTCAATATCAAATAGAGGGAGAGAGGATCTACTACACCGGTATTGCTTAACACCTCCGGACTATAACGCCATATTTCTATTTTAACATCGTTTTCTTCTTTGGTGAAGCACGGGAGTGCAGGGGCATCCCATTCGCATACCTTTTCTTCTGCATGCGCCAAATGGGAATAATGTGCTAACGCATTATAGCCACTCAAATAGTGCACTTCACTATCGTGATAGAGAACACGCTCTACAGGTGTATACATATAGGGAAGTGCCTTGTTCCACACAGCCCACTTATCCATATCCAAAGAGATAAATTTCTGCTTTCCGACCTTTGTCTCGGATGCCAAGTCGTGACCACGAAGCCATGTCAGTGCCTTATTGCAAGTGGCATACGAAACACCTAACACATCGGATATACTTGCTATTGTTCTGTTGACAATGGGTTGGCACTCGAGATGGTACAATACTATCACCTGTGCAGTAGCCGGCATTTTGCTCTCTAAATCAAAACTCTTTCGCATAGGGCGAATGTCTATCAGTAGTTCCGGCAGAAACATCAATTTGCCCGGAATGATAAAGTTCACTCTTTGTTTTATCAGGCGCGATTGATTATAACTCGTAATGGTATCAAAAACATAAATGCAGCGCAAGCCTATCTTTCCCGTAATAAGGGCTGCCATTTTACGCAGTTGCACCGGACTATACTGCCCCGTTTTTTCCTGCACAAACATAACCTGCTGTCCGTATATATCAGCAACCATCAAATAAAACGCATCGGTGACAATCATCGGGAGTTTTTCAATCTGCTCTTTAGACGGACGCGACAAGTGGATTGCCAATTGAAGCGACTTCATCAAGTATGTTTCTATCTGCTTTACATTCTTCATATTCACTCATTTTGCACAAATTCACACGGTAGAAAATTTGTGCAAAATTACAATTTTATCTTCACATACACAAATGTTTCAGAAGAAATGCAGGTATTCTTTTGGGTATGTATTACGGCACATCGATGCAATACTTGTCGCATACCCATTTGACGACATTGGGAGGAATGAGTTTGCAGTGGGGGCTGATAGATAGGTTTAAGTCTTTCTCTATGGCAGGTATCATACGGTTGAACCAACGGCTGAAAGTGCGGTTACTCACTCCCGCTGCACGGGCCAACTCGGATTTTAACATGGATTTCATCGGGTGTTTAGGTTATTGTTTTAGGCGTTGATGATAATAGGGGTTGCGTTGGGATTTGGCGTTGACTATGGTTTGCATACTCTTTACCTTGTCGAACGAACGGATATAGGGCTTGCGGGTATCGATACTATCCTCTGTGCGGAACAGCACATAGTCGGTGGCAAAGGTGAAGAACTTCGGCGGTACTTCGGTAAAGCCATGTCCGACGGCAATCATATCAACCTCTCGTTGGCGACGACGAATCATCAGTTCGTGTATGACCTGTTCGGTGCGAGCCGGGAAATAAGCACGGCAGTCGTCAAAGACGATAATACCGCATTTGAAGTTATGCAGCACGCGCATCGTCCATTGCGGGTCGAATATATGGCGGCACACGCCACTGAACAGAAAATCATCTTTTGTCCGCAGTTCATTGAGAGGATAGAGCGGATTGCCATAGGCATCTACCTCGTTGTATTCGGTGTCGTCGGGTGTGATGATGAGAATGCGTTGGCGTGTGGCAGCGCATATCTGCTTGACAAAGGTAGTCTTGCCTGTACCATTGGCACCTAACACGACAATGAGTTTACTGGTTCGAGTGGGTTGGCTCGGCGTTCGTTGCATCATCTGCTCCCGCAGAACCTGCTGTTGCAGCAGTTGTTGGCTCGTCAGCGTCGGTTGTAGGGTTGGCTGTATGGTTGGACTCGTCCCGAACAGGAAGTCCCGTATCTTCTCTATCATAGTCATTTGGGTGGCGTTGTTGTTCTTCCCACTCTCTGCGTGCTTGCAAGACTTGCGGGACTTTCATTCCATAGATAGCAAGCAACACAACAAAGAGTCCTTGCCATGGCGATAACATGAGTTTTGTGTCGCATGTGCATTGGGCAATCACCTTCTCCAACTTTTTCAGGTCTTTGGACGGCAAGCGATAGGTCTCTAAGGGTTGGTGTGCGAGCCATGCCAAGAGGTAGGCTGCACCCACATCGATACCAAAGGACAGCATCTCGCCTGAGAAACGGAAAGCCTCGTCGTCCAACAGGTCTTTGGCTTGCAGAGAGTCGTCGTCAGGTTCGGAAGTGATGCCCATTGGGTCTTTGGGCTGGTTGATTTCGTTGATGAGTTCCTCTTGGGTTTCATCGTCTATAGGTATATCGTTTGGCTCGGATGCGGTCTGCATAAAGTCCTCGAAAGAGCCTGTCGGGATGTCGTCAAGGATTTCGGTTGTGGCGTTG
>CAVFIY010000338.1:0-2426 GCA_963622435.1 Bacteroides uniformis
CATAAGTATAAGATAAGTATAAGATAAGTATAACATAACCGTATCGCTACCGATGTTTTGCCGCACCGTTGTGCTGTCTTCCGTACCCGAATTACGGATAAGCGTACCCGAATTACCGTCCTGCCGCCTCGACCTATTGCCGTTTCCGAAAAATGTTGTACCTTTGTCCCGTCAAAACGAAAGTACGCCACGCCGTCAGGAGAGCGGAAACCAACTAATTACTAGCGAATTCGCCCCCGCTACGCATGTTAATTGTTAATTTTTAATTGTTAATTGAATAGAGATATGATTCTGGAAAAAGTCAATGATCCCGAGGATATTAAGCACCTCAATCCCACCGAGTTAGAGCAGTTGGCAGCCGAAACGCGTCAGTGTCTGCTGCAGAAAGTGAGCGAGCATGGCGGTCATGTCGCACCCAACCTCGGCATGGTCGAAGCCACGGTCGCGCTGCACTATGTCTTCTCGTCGCCCACCGATAAGTTTGTCTTCGATGTGTCGCACCAGTCCTACCCCCATAAGATTCTGACGGGTCGGCGTGAGGCGTTCCTCGACAGCAGCCACTACGACGATGTGTCCGGCTATTCCGAACCCTCCGAAAGCCCGCACGACCACTTTGTCATAGGGCATACCTCCACGAGTGTCAGCCTTGCCTGCGGATTGGCGAAAGCCCGTGATTTGCAGGGCGTTACGGAGAATATCATTGCCATTATCGGCGACGGTTCTTTGAGTGGCGGCGAGGCATTGGAGGGGCTGAATGTGGCAGGCGCGGAGTTAGGCACAAACCTGATTATCGTTGTCAACGACAACCAGATGTCTATCGCCGAGAACCACGGCGGGCTGTACCAAAACCTGCAACTGCTGCGCGAGACCAAGGGCGAGGCGAAATGCAACCTCTTCCGTGCCATGGGCTTGGACTACCTCTATGTCGAGCAGGGCAACGACATCCCCTCCCTCATCGCTGCGTTTGAGCAGGTGCGGGATTGCCAACACCCTATCGTGGTGCATATCAATACAATAAAAGGAAAAGGCTATGCTTTCGCCGAGCAGAATAAGGAGCGTTGGCATTGGAGTATGCCCTTCGAGTTGGCAACGGGCAATCCCCGTTCGGTGGACGAACCCGTGGCGGACTATGCCCCGCTGACGGCGGAGTATCTGCTGTCGCTGATGCCTACGCACCCCGAACTCTTTGCCATTACGGCGGGTACGCCTACCGTTATGGGCTTTACCAAGAGCCGCCGCCTGCGTGCGGGGAAACAGTTTATCGATGTGGGTATCGCCGAAGAGACGGCAGTGGCACTGGCGTCGGGAGCCGCTAAACGAGGAGCCAAACCCGTGTGGGGAGTATATAGCACTTTCGTCCAGCGCACTTACGACCAGTTGCAGCAAGACCTCTGTATCAACAACAGCCCTGCAGTTATTCTCGTCTTTTGGGGAGGATTAGAGAGTATGAACGATGTGACGCACACCTGCTTCTATGACATCCCGCTCCTGATGAATATCCCGAATCTGGTCTATTTGGCGCCTACTTGCCAAGAGGAGTATTGGGCAATGCTGACCTGGTCGCTCGCCTACCGTGAACACCCCGTCGCCATTCGTGTCCCGGTCAACGGTGTCATCTCCCGCTACGCCGTGCACAATGCACAATGCACAATGCAAAATGCACAATGTGCCAAGCAGAATACACAAAATCCCCGGCCTGGCACCGACTATGCTATACAAAATCCCCTGCCAAGCACCCAACCAAGTTCCGATTGGGATTGGTCTAAACCCGCCTACGAGGTAGTCCACCGAGGTGGTACGATTGCCGTCCTGGCACTGGGGTCATACTTCCAATTGGGAGAACAGGTCTGTGCCGAACTGGCAAAGAAAGGTATTGATGCCACTCTCATTAACCCGCGTATCATTACCGCCTTGGATACAGACACCCTCGAATCGCTGAAAGCCGACCACCAACTCGTACTCACCCTGGAGGACGGTCAGATAGACGGCGGTTGGGGCGAAAAGATTGCCCGTTACTATGGCAGCAGCGACATGCGTGTCCTCGTCCGTGGCGAGCGCAAGCAGTTCGAAGACCGTTATGTCTTGTCGGACTTGCTCGAAGCCAACCGCCTCACCCCCACCCAACTCACCGACGACCTCCTCCGCCTCCTCCACACCTAATCCTCAAATTCATACCGAATTTAGCGATTATACTCCCCAAATTCATATAGAAATTGGGGAGTATAATCATAAGATAGCGGTAGGTGCGTGGGGTGCTATGCCTGCTTATTCAATGCCGATAAAAGGCTGATAGTTGTCGGGAGTGATGACTTGGAAAGAGGCATCGGGATAGGTGTCGCGGAAGGCCTTGGGCGCACGAGGAGTCTTCGCTGGATTGAACTTGAACTCATACGCCTGCATTCTGCCGTCTTCTATCTCCACAAAGT
>CAVFIY010000339.1:0-2423 GCA_963622435.1 Bacteroides uniformis
GTCAATAGTTTTCCCGTCTGCAATGTCAATACAAGCTTTGGAAATTTTATATCCTAAAAAACGAAAATTTGCTACTTGTGCTTCCATAATTTATGCGGCTAAAGGGGTAAAACAATCGTAGGTAAATGCATCCTTAACGACATCCGAGTTATAGGTCATCTTTGGCATATCCAATGTTATGACCAATGCTCTCCTATCCCGTGCAAACTCCGACACGGAGAACCACATATTTTTCTCCGTGAGTAATGGTGCAAACTCTCCGAAAGCCATATCGGACTCGTTCTCAAATTGGATTACATCATTGCAGAAAGCATCGTTACTCAATACCTCCGCAGGAGCATCGTAAGACACAATATAAGTCCCGTATTTCTCGCTATACTCGTAACGAAACGAAAGATTGGGATATAGGTTCAGCATTTTGTCGAACCACGCTATCAGTCTATTTTCTATCTCTGTCTTGTTCATATATTCCCAAAATTTGTTTTCAGTTGTGTAATCAGTCCGTTGGCGCTTTGCTTACATTGCAACCCCTCCACTGTTGTAAATGTTCTGCAAGTATAATCCGCTTCAACACGCTCTCTTTTCAATACTCTAATTCCGTCGCTGAACTGCCTTCTTAATTGGGTATTCCCTATCCGATTTTGCACCTCTGTTATCAAAAAATTATGACTACTATCGGTGTAGGAGGATTGTTTGTCGTAAGGAATAGGATTTTTTTCGGTAGCGGCTAACATATATTTCATATACTGCAATACAGCATAGTACGAACAATGCACGCTCTCCGTTGGTCGATTATTAGTAAGCAAAACCTGTGCCGCTTCCAAATTTCTTTGTGCCTTGTCTTTCATATTATCATCGTTCGCTACGAGAGAATACTTTGTCTATTGTGCGTGTGTTCCCCATCCTGCTGCAAAGATAGGGCTTTTATTTCAAAAATACAAACTATTTGTACCATTTTGCAAAAGAAAAATCAAATCGAAATTAAGAATGCAATTTTGTTTGCACGAAAAGTTATTGTACAAATCGAATAGTTTCTTGTATGAAACTAAAAATATAGCTATCTTTGCCGTCAATAAGAACCAAAACACAAATAGTCTTATGGAAACAATTCTTTTTATTGCCTTTTGTATTCTCATAGCAGTCTTTGTCGCAGTACTGATTGGGTGCATACGCATTGAGCGTAAGCAAAGTCGTGCGTTGGATACTCAGCTTATACAGCTTGAACTTGACACCGAACATCTGTTCCATGAGGTGCAAGCTCTAAACTCGGAGTTCGCTTTGCTGAAAGAGCATCTTCAGGGTTTGGAGTTGGAATGGGAGAGCGCAAAGGAGCAGCCCAAACCTGCCAAAATGATTATCGTAGGCACTACTGTGGGCGTGTCGAAAGAGTGTCTTGAAAAGGCAGCTCAAAAGGCAGCCGAGAAAAAGGAAACGGAGCAGCCGAGCGAGAAAAAGACCACCGCTACTTTTGCGGCAACGCATAGAAAGCAATACCTCGACCTGCGCAAGCAAGGCTTGAGCATACGAGAGGCAGCCAAAAAGGCAGGCGTTTCGCATACGACTGCTTGTAGATACGAGCAATGGGGGAAGCGCAATCCCGATGACTTGCTCAAGAAATAGAGTTTAGGTTGTAAGATATTGGCATTCTGCCACATTTGTTGTTAGAGGTTAGTGTATTATTGAGTTTATTGTTTTGACCAAGTACCCTGCGACGGAGAGGAGTTGCGTTGGCATAGCCCTCTCCTTTGCAGGTGAAAGGAAAAGGAGGAGCGACATGGAAACGATTTACAAAGGAGCGACATGGAGTATGACTATTGATAGCGACACGCAGTTAGATACAGCAGCGTGCCGTCTGTATAATCCTTCCACTCGCACTTATGTAGCCTTTACAGCAACGCTGAATGGTACAGCGGAGGGCGTTTATCATTATACCCTTTCGCTTTCCGCTACCGACACCAATGCAGCAGCCGTAGGAGTGTATCACTTGGAGTGTTTTGCGCCCAATGACGGCAAAATGGTTTATCACCAAGACAACTTTGCTCGTGTAGTAACCACCTCTAAATCGACCAATTGATATGGCAGACATTACGATACATAGCGAAACACCCGCAAAGGTAACTATCAATACGAATACAAGCGGTGGTGGTACGGGGTCTTCTCAGTGGGGTATGATAAGCGGTACGCTCTCCGACCAAGCTGACTTGAATGCTGCTTTCACAGCCGAGCAAACTGCTCGCACGAATGCCGACGCAGCATTGCGGACTTCTATCGATAGCGTAGATAGCAAAGTAGGCACTAACGCTGCCAATATCGCTACCAATACCAAGAACATCTCCGCTGCCAACAAGTCTATTTCCGCTGCCAACAACGCCATAGCCGAGAATACGAACTCGATAGAGCAGCTGACGGAGAAGACATCGGGG
>CAVFIY010000340.1:0-2413 GCA_963622435.1 Bacteroides uniformis
TGGAACTCCTCGAACTCACTGGTAGAGGGCGTTTATTTCCGCCTCTATTTCGATATTACACTCTGTAACTCATACCTTGCCAATACAGATGGGAAGACCGACGAGAAGACACGCCAACAGCGTGCCGAGGTACGCTTCATCCGCGCACTCAATGAGTATTACCTGCTCGATATGTTTGGCACAGTGCCGAATGCCGTAGGGGTAAGCGTCGATGACCCGCAGCCGATTAAGCGTGCAGATTTGTTTGCGAAGTTGGAGACCGAACTGCTCGAACTCTGCGACCCTGCTAACGAGAATGCACTGCCCGACAAACGCTTGTCGCTCTTCCGTGTGGATAAGGTAGCGGCACAGTTGCTTCTTGCTCGCTTGTACCTCAATGCGGAGGTATATACAGGTACGGCACGCTGGAACGATGCCGCAGCCTATGCAGCCAAAGTGATGAATTCGGACTACAAATTGCTCACCGAGGGTACGGGTATGTACTCGGCTTATCAGAAACTCTTTATGGGTGATAACGATGTCAACGGTGCACAGAACGAAGCCCTACTGCTTATCTACCAAGACGGCGACTATACAGAGACTTGGGGCGGCTCTCGCTTCCTTATCAACTCTATGCGCGACGCAGGTTGGTTGCCTTCAGGGTCTTCTGACTCTTGGTCGTGCTTCCGCTCTTCGCCGGAACTGATTGCTATGTTCACCGACATCACCACGGCGGCTTCTGTCAAGAAGAACGAGTTCAATATGCCGACCGAATTGGGGGACGACCGTGCTATCTTCTGCACCTACTCCGACTCTACGCCCACGCTTGAGTGGAAACTCACAGGCCCCATGTCCTCCGAGTTCTACGACTGCTGGGGAATATGCAAGTGGACGGGAGTCTATTCGACGGCGGCTCTTCCCGAGCAGAGTGTCGGACACCACGCAGCACACCCCGATACGGACATTCCTTTCTTGCGTGTAGCAGAGGCGTATCTCACCTACGCAGAGGCAGTCTATCGTGGCGGAACGGCTACCAACGGGACGGCAGAAGACGCAGTGAAAGCATTGCGCACGCGTGCAAACAACACCACCGCATTTACATTGAGTAATGATTTCCTGCTCGATGAGTGGGGACGCGAGTTCTATTGTGAAGGACGCCGCCGTAGCGACTTGGTTCGCTTCGGACAGTTCGCAGGTGAAACGGCTACCCGCAATTGGGAAGGTCGCGGCGGAGCGAAATCAGGTGATGCCGTAAAAGCAGTGGATAAGAAGTTCAATATCTTCCCCCTGCCTTATGCAGATGTTACAGCCAATAAGAACTTGGCAGGTCTCAACGAAGCAAACGGATACTAAAAAGCATTGCAACGAGGATACTAAAGAAGTATTGCAACGAAGCAAAAGATACTAAAGACATTGCAGCGGGGCTTTTATAACAACCCCGTTGCATAACAAACAATAACAGAAACAAAACACAATTACTAACTTTCAAAATTTAACCATTTATGAAAACAAACAAATTAATGATGGCTGCCTTGCTGTTTGGTGCAGTAGCCATGGTAAGTTGCGACAAGGACAAAAACAACAATGATGTTGTTCCTCCAACACCCACTCCCGATCCGGAAGTAACTGTACCCGACCTTGACCCGACAGAGGGCAAAATTACTTTGGCTATTCACTTCGTGGCTGCTCCCTGCAACGATGTAGTATTGACCGGTTCTTTCACAGAGGGAGCATGGGATGGCACCTCGCTTAAGATGGAGGCTATCAAAGACTTCGACGGTTGGTACAAGGCAGTGATCACTCCTGCAGAGGCAAACGAAAGCGGTTATACCTGTGAGGCTAAGCCGGTTCAACTCCAAAGCGATGGTTCTTTCTCTTGGGACGGTCAATGGTATGGTGACGGTACTAACTTGGTAAAGATATTGGACGGCGCAGGCTGCGAGTTGGATTACAACGAAAGCAACGGCGAGAGCCAACTTAAGTTCTTGGCAGACGCTGCAGGACAAGTGATTACCGCTGAAGCATACGGCTGGAAAGTGAACCCCTGCGTAGAACTCCCTGTTGCAGAAGAGGCTTGGATTAAGCACGCTTCTGCAGATGAGGCAGAGAATTGGGTAGCAGAGAAGATGGAGAAAGTGGCAGCAGGTACCTTCACGCATACTTTTGTTTACTCGGAGAATGGTTGCAACATCGGTATCGATGAGAGTTGCTCGGGTTGGTACGCTCCCGAGGATATTGAGGGCTTGGATGCAACCACAATGGCAGGTCAAAAGATTACCGTTACTTTCGTTTCTACTTCCGGAACAAAGGGTACTCTCTCCGCTAAATTGGCAGAGTAATACATAACTATCGCCTCTCTTTCGATTCTATACAAGAGAGAAATTATTATCAGAGAAACTATCTAATCATTCGGTTAGGTAGTTTCTCTTCTTTG
>CAVFIY010000341.1:0-970 GCA_963622435.1 Bacteroides uniformis
GTTTCACCACGGGCAGCACGCCGAGCGACTTGCGGTACGCACGCATTTTCAGCACTGCCGCATCCATGTCCATATCCTTACCGAGCCCGACGGCACGAGCGATTTGGAAGTCGGAGAAGCCTTGCTGCTTTGCGTGACGCAGCAGGTCGGCGTCTAATTGGTCGAGGCGGAGAGTATGGAGCAGGTTGTCGGTCTCGATGATATGATGCAGCCGCTGCAAGAACCAGCGGTCGATACGCGTCAGCTCGTGGATTCGGTCGATGGTATAGCCCTCGTACATAGCTTGCGCAATGGCGAAAATACGCTTGTCGGTCGGAGCGGAGAGGGCGGCGTCGAGGTCATCGACATGCAGCGCCTTGTTCTCCGTAAATCCGTGCATGCCTTGTCCGATCATACGCAGACCTTTCTGAATGGCGTCCTCAAAGGTGCGCCCTATCGCCATCACCTCGCCCACCGATTTCATCGATGAGCCGAGTTCGCGATTTACGCCACGGAATTTGGACAAGTCCCAGCGGGGAATCTTGCACACAACATAATCCAATGCAGGCTCAAAGAAAGCGGGGGTGGTCTTGGTCACGCTGTTTTTCAGCTCGAACAGGCCGTAGCCCAATCCGAGTTTGGCTGCCACGAACGCCAACGGATAGCCTGTCGCTTTCGACGCCAGTGCCGACGAGCGGGAGAGGCGGGCATTGACTTCGATCACACGATAGTCTTCCGACTCGGGGTCGAAGGCATACTGCACATTGCACTCGCCCACGATACCGATATGGCGGATAATCTTGATGGCGAGTGCCCGCAACTTGTGGTACTCGGCGTTGGTCAGCGTCTGCGAGGGGGCAATCACGATCGATTCTCCGGTGTGAATCCCGAGCGGGTCGAAGTTCTCCATATTGCAGACCGTGATACAGTTGTCGTAACGGTCGCGTCGAAAGCGACAGGCTATCCGTTGGCGTTCGTGGCAGCCAAACTC
>CAVFIY010000341.1:980-2389 GCA_963622435.1 Bacteroides uniformis
GTGATACAGTTGTCGTAACGGTCGCGCACCACCTCGTATTCGATCTCTTTCCAGCCCCGCAGCGACTTCTCCACCAACACTTGCGGCGAGAAAGAGAATGCCTTTTCGGCGAGGGCGTTCAGTTCGTCCTCGTTATCGCAGAATCCCGACCCCAATCCGCCGAGGGCATACGCCGCACGGATAATGACGGGGTAGCCGAGGTCTTGCGCTGCCTTACGAGCCGCCTCGATATTCTCGCACGCCTCCGACTGAATGGTCTTGACGCCAATCTCGTTGAGCCGCTCGACAAACAATTCGCGGTCTTCGGTGTCGATAATGGCCTGTACGGGAGTGCCTAACACCTGCACACCGTACTTCTCCAGCACGCCCGTGCGGTAGAGTTGCACGCCGCAGTTGAGCGCGGTCTGTCCGCCAAATGAGAGAAGAATGCCGTCGGGGCGTTCCTTTTCGATGACCCGCTCCACAAAATAGGGCGACACGGGCAGGAAGTAAATCTTGTTTGCCACACCCTCGGAGGTCTGCACGGTGGCGATATTGGGATTGATAAGTACGGTGCGGATTCCCTCCTCACGCAGGGCTTTCAGTGCTTGCGAACCCGAATAATCGAATTCGCCCGCCTCACCGATTTTGAGGGCTCCCGAGCCCAATACCAACACTTTCTGTATATTGTCTAACTTCATAATGCGTTTTAGTTATGCCGGTTCGTATAGTTTATTGATGGAGCAGTGCTACAAATTGGTCGAACAGGAATTCCGTGTCCGTCGGACCCGAGCAGGCTTCGGGATGGAATTGCGCCGAGTACCAAGGGTAGTGCTTGTGGCGGATGCCCTCGTTCGAGCCGTCGTTCATGTTAACAAACAGCGGCTCCCAATCGGGGCCGAGCGTAGTGGTATCGACGGCATAACCGTGGTTCTGCGAGGTGATAAAGCAACGCTCCGTGCCGACCTCCCGCACGGGCTGGTTGTGCGAACGGTGTCCGTATTTGAGTTTGTATATCGTCGCCCCCGCTGCCTTGCCGAGCAGTTGGTTTCCCATGCAGATACCCATCAGCGGGCGTACTTTGGCGGGGTCATGCTTGGCTTCTTCCACTGCCATAAATTGACGGATATGCTCCACCGCCTCCATGCAGGTGTCGGGGTCGCCGGGACCGTTCGAGAGAAATAGCGCATCGAACTCAAGCGTATTGAAATCGTAGTTCCACGGCACGCGAATCACCTCCACGCCACGGCGGAGCAAACAGCGAAGAATGTTGTGCTTGACACCGCAGTCCACCAAAACGACCTTTGGGGCGGTTCTCGTGGCTTCTGTTATTTGGGTAGGGTAGTAATGAATCACTTCTTTGGTGGAGACCTTGTCCACAAAGTTGACGCCCTCGTAGAGTGCTTTGGGGGCGTCGGGCTGACCCTCGA
>CAVFIY010000342.1:0-2385 GCA_963622435.1 Bacteroides uniformis
GAACAGGGTAACATCAGGGTAACATCAGGGTAACATCAGGGAAAGAACAGGGAGTATCCAATTAACAATTAAGTATTAACAATTGATATGCATAGTGTCTTTCTGAATAGTTAATATGCGCAGTAAGTCATTATATACAGTGTTCGCACCGCTACTATGGTCAGCCACACGGCATGTTAATTATTAATTTTTAATTATTAATTATCTAGCTCCATTAACCGCCAGCAAAAACTCATCGTTGTCATCGGTACGCTCCATGTAGGTCTTAAGTTTCTCCATAGCCTCCGAGCCGTTCATATCGCTCAGCTGATTGCGTATCTGCCACATACGGCTCAGCACATCGGCGGGCAACAGCAAGTCGTCTCGACGCGTTCCCGAAGCGGGGATATCCACCGCAGGGAAGATGCGTTTGTTTGCCAACTTACGGTCAAGTTGCAGCTCCATATTGCCCGTACCCTTGAATTCCTCAAAGATAAGGTCATCCATCTTGCTGCCCGTATCCGTCAGCGCCGTGGCAATAATAGTCAGACTACCGCCGTTCTCTATGTTACGAGCCGCACCGAAGAACCGCTTGGGTTTGTGCAGGGCCTGCGCCTCCACACCGCCCGACAGCACCTTACCACTCGACGGGGCCACCGTATTATATGCACGCGCAAGACGCGTAATCGAGTCCAGCAGAATCACCACATCGTGTCCGCTTTCCACCAGTCGTTTCGCCTTCTCATGCACAATGTTTGCCACCTTCACATGATTCTCAGCCGGTTCGTCAAAGGTCGAGGCCACCACTTCGGCATTCACCGAGCGTGCCATATCGGTCACCTCCTCGGGGCGCTCGTCTATCAGCAACACAATCATATACACTTCGGGGTGGTTAGCCGCTATCGCATTGGCTATCTCCTTGAGTAGCACGGTTTTACCGGTCTTCGGTTGCGCCACGATAAGACCACGCTGACCCTTGCCTATCGGTGCAAACAGGTCGATAATACGCACCGACAACGGGTCGCCTTTTCCTTTGCACAGATGAAATTTCTCATTCGGGAACAGCGGCGTCAAGTTCTCGAACGCCACCCGCATTTTCGCCTTCTCGGGCGCCAGTCCGTTAATCCGAATGACTCGGTCCATCGGGAAATACTTATCGGGGTCTCGATTGATTCGGATGGTACATTCCACCGTATCACCGGGCTTCAAACTGTATGTGCGTATCTGTTCCTTGCTGACATACACATCGTCAGGCGAAGGCAAATAGTTGTAATCCGCTGAGCGCAGAAAACCGTACCCGTCGGGGGTGCATTCCAGTGTCCCCATCGCAATGACATGCTCGCCGAGGTCTATCTGCGCACGGGTGTTGTTCTGTGCAATGGGTTGATTTTGAGCCGATTGTTTATTCGCTGCCGCCTGCTGTTCGGTGTATTCGCTCTCGTTTTCATCGTCTGCATCATCGTCCTCTGCGAATATAAAATCCTGCTCGTCCTCTGCTATATGCGGGTGGGTGCGGGCGTATTCAGCGGCTTTCTGTGCAGCCAAGGCAGCCAACTCCTCTTTCGAGCGACGCGCCTTTTTCGGTGCGGCAGCAGGCGTTTCCGATGTGGTATTTTCTGCAGCGGGTGCGGGCATTTCTGCGGGGGCTACTGCTTCCGTTTGGGGCTTCGGCTCTTCCGGTTGTGGCTCTACCTGCGAGAACAAAGTCGGCTCTTCCGCCTGCGGCTTCTGTGTGGGTTGCGGCAGTTCGCCCGAGAGGGGTTTGCGTGCCTCTATCGCCCGTATGGTGCGGTTCTGACGGTGGTTGTTCTGCTTGAGTTGCTCTTGCATCTCGCTCATTTGTTCTTGCTCGGTGCCGACCGTAGCGACTACGCTTTCGCTCTTCAGCCCTGCGGTATTGACCTTATGTACATTCTTCACACCGCGCGTGCGCACACGCCCTTGTGCAGGGGCGGCATCGTCTGTTTTTTGCGTTGCTTCGGTCGGAACGGATTGCGGTTTGGCTTGCTCGCGTGGCGTATTGCGCTTGGATTTGCGCTCGGCTTTGGCTGTTTCACGGGCTTGTACCTCTTGGGCACGGTTATCGGCTTGAGCATCAAGGATATCGTAACTGATTTCGCGAACCGATTGGGTGCGTTTAGGTTTGAGACCCATCGACACAGCGATTTCTCGTACTTCGTCGAGCGTCATTCGCTCGAGTTTATTCAAATCGTATTGCATAAATTAGAAAATGGTATTCAAGGAGAACCCTTGTTGGAAATATGCTGCAAAGATACAAAGAGTTTTGCAGATACGCAAGAGGGTGGCGTATTTTTTTTTCGGGGTAGCCCGATGGAGTAGGGGCGTTTCCAGTCTATGGGTCATTTTGCAGGCTGGAAAAGGGGTAGTATGTTTCTATAGGTCATT
>CAVFIY010000343.1:0-2377 GCA_963622435.1 Bacteroides uniformis
GCGTGCGCCTTGGCGTATGGTATGGGTGTTATGCGCTGTGCAGTAGTCGTACGCCTGCGTTACGCCATAGTTTTTTAATTGCCCCCCCCCAGCATTGTTAACAAAAGCATACGGATACGCACAGACAACCGTGTCGGGCGATGCCAACTGCGCCATCTCCTCCAAATAGGTTGGGGAGATATAGTCATCGTCGTCTATAAAAGTGATGTAGTCGCCTTGCGCTCTATCCAACCCGATGTTCCGAGCATTCGACACGCCGCCTTGGTCGGTTTGCACCAGGTGAATATTCCGTCCCTGTAGGTTGCGGTCAATATAGGACTGAATATCAGAATAGTACGGCTCGTTGCAGCCGTTGAGGACGAACCACACTTCATACTCGTCGGGCGACAAAGTCTGCGTGGTGAACGAGTGCAAGCAATCCCAAATATACTCTTGGGGTTTGTAGGTGGGGATAATAACAGAGATTTTCATACGATATGGGGTGTTAATTATTGTTGGTTGCGGGGGGGGGGGAGATAGGGAGAATTGGGCGAATAGGGCGAATAGGATGAATAGTTGTTATAGGTATTATAGAGGCTATAGTTGTTATAGTTACTATAGGGGGGGGGACTGGAGGGATTAAAAGAAGCCGCCGGCGAGATAGGCGCGGGTTTGGACATAAGACGGCTCGTAGTAGGCACTGGCATTGTAGTTGTCCAGTACATCGCAGATAGGCGAGTGATAGACCTGCAGTATGGTTGCCGGCAAATCATCGTTTTGGCAAACAGACAGCACAAGACGCGCATAGACTTTGCCCATCCGGAGGGCAGTCGGCACCTTGTTCGTGAAGCGAGAATCCACTTGCGTAACATCAACATCGCCCTTCTCCAAATGGTACTCCGCAATCCAATCTGCCACTACCTGCTCGGGGTTCAGGCAATGGTTCGTTCCCGCAATGGAGAGTTGGTGGAGCAACCCTGTATAGCCCAGTTTATCAACCACATAGCGATTCCGCCAGCGAATGGTACGCGCCGTTCGCTCTATCATATAACAAACGAAATAGAGGTCGTTGAATGTAAGCGGCTCCTCGGGGAAATAGAGGTTGTTCATAAGGCGTAATACGATTGAAAGGTAAGTGTGCGGAGCGCCTTGTCCGTACAAAATAAAATTTGGTGGGTGGGATGCTTGAACTTGGCTAACTCCCAAAATGCGGCTCGAGAAATGCGTCCGTTCAAAAAGTCTTCGACATAATCCCACACTTCATCATCCGCCATAGGTCCCTCGACAATGTCATATCCGTGCTGCTCCCCATGTCGGCACGCGGCGATAAAATCAAGCCATTCGTCCGTCATCTGCTCGAAGACTTTCACCTTAAGCGAGGCGTCGGGAGCATAATCGTACAAACACACGATGTGGGTGTCGTGTTTCGTAATAGCCCAACGCTGCGCTTGCTGTTCCAGTCGGGTGCAATAGAAGCCAAATCCAAAATCTTTATTGTAGCCGCTAATGCGTACTTTCGGATGCTCAACAACGATACTCGTTCCGTGGTAAAGAATCATAGTCTTAATATATTAGGAAAAATGGTATTTTCGATAGAGGCGAATAGATTGTAAATCCTAAAATTTCACGGCAAAGGTAGTGAAAAAGGTTGGGTATTCCAAATATATTGCCATATTTGTGGATTATATTCCGAAAATATGGCAAGATTTTCGGAATAGGAGAGGGGCGGCGGGCAATGCACAATGCTAAATGCGTAATGCACAATGGCGTGGTCTGGTCGAATAAGCCTTGCGGCTCACGCAGGTGGGGACTCCCACGCCCCCAGGCTGTCGGATGTGCTGCTTTGTATGGGCATACATAGTCTGTATCATCAAATTTATCGCAACAGTAGTAACGACAAAGCAATTTATAAAACTCCAATCAATACGCATTGACGAAATACAACCGACTAACTACGGAACGAACATAATCCGTGCGCACTCAAGAATCCTTAAATAAGTCATCTAGAACGACTTGTTGTTTTATCAGTCCGCTATAGGTGTTTCGCTTGACACCAAAGGTGCTAATAAGTGTCATAACAATCGTTTTGCGCGTATGTGTGGCTTGTTTGAACGCTTCTATCTTGTTACGCAGATTCAGCGAGTAGTCCTGCGTAATGACATATTCCGCACCCGCAAATTTCATCTCACACAGGCTAATGGTGCGGTCGCTACGGTCGATAAGCAAATCAATCTGTGCACCATGTAAGTTCTTGTCCGTAATATCACGCCCTTCCACATGCCACGATGACTGCGTGGTGCGTACATTCCCAATCCCCAATGCATTCTTGATTTGTTGCAAATGGTTCATACACAATTGCTCAAAAGCATAACCCTGCCATACTCGGAAACTGCTATTC
>CAVFIY010000344.1:0-2355 GCA_963622435.1 Bacteroides uniformis
ACTATCAAGACTGCAAATTTTCCCGTGCTGACAAGCATTGTCGGGGCAGCGTTTGGCGGTTCTTCTCCTTTCCCCGCAGAGGTGTATTTCTTCAATCTGCAGGGAAATAACCAAATAAAGTTTGCAGTGCCGTACTTCGACATTGCTGACCCGCGCTTCCTGGATTTGGTTGTCCCCGTAGCCGTACGCGGTACACTCACATTCAACCTAACGGGCGTAGAGGATGTGAAGAGATTCATCAAACTCAACCGTTTGACAGATTTCTCACTCGACCAATTCAGCGAACAGATTAGCGGTATGGTGAAGAAATTCGTCAAGAACTTTGTGTCGAATTGCCCCGCGGAGAATGGTATTCCAGTAGTGCAGATAGAGCGTAAGGTGGTGGAGATAAGCGACCTTATCCAAGCCCGATTGGCATCGCAACTGCTCGATGACTTTGGCGTGAACCTAAAGCGAATAGACATCTCGGCGATTGAGATAGACAAAGAGAGTCCGGACTATGCGCAACTCATGCACGCCACAAGAGAGCAGCAGATTATCCAAGCAGAGCAGATAGGGCGGCGTGCAACGATAGATACCGATGTATATGCCGAGGCGGCGCACCTGAATGTGCAGTCGCAGAACCTGCAGGCACACGCGATCAATCAACAAACCGAAGTGCTCAAGGCTGCGGCGAACAACCTCGGGCAGATGGGCGCAATGAATAGTGGAAACGGCGGGATGAATCCCGTAGGCATGATGATGGGTATGGGCGTGGCAGCCGGTATGGGGCAGCAAATGGCAGGAATGATGGGCGGAATGAACCAAACGGCACAGCAGCCGCAAATGGCGCAACAAGCCCCGCAGACAACGCCTCCGCCTATGCCCGGTGCGGTATCGTATATGTTGGCAGTAAACGGACAGCAGTATGGTCCGTACAACCTGCAGCAGATGCAGCAAATGGTCGGGACAGGACAACTGACGGCACAGACACTTGTTTGGTGTCAAGGCATGGCTGCATGGGAACAGGCAAGCAACCGTGCGGACTTGGCTTCGCTGTTTGCACCCGCAGCACCGCCTATGCCGCCCACACCGCCGACTTCCTCCGTTCCTCCCGTACCGCCCACTATGTAATCGATAGCACGCTATGAAAGTTCGTATTATACCTGCAGTTATTGCATTGGCTATTAGTGCATTAGTTGCTTTCGGGTACTATTCGTTCTGCCGTTGTGCGGATATGCAGTGGTGGGTTGCAATAGTTGGCGGAGTGAGCCTGTTCCTCACTTTTGGAACGGCATTGGCAGTTTCGTTTGCCACCTCGCGCACCACGACGAATGCCAAAGTGGTGTCGGGGGTTGGAGCGTTTGTACTGCTACTCTTGAATGTAGTATTCTGCTGCTTTACTTGTTTTTCTCTTGCGTGGTATATTATCCTCAACGGACTGTTGCTCTTGCTGTGGGTGATACTCCTGTACGCCATTGTAAGGGCTGCACAGTAGGGAAGAAGTAAAGAAGATGTAAAGAGTAATTCAGAAAAGAAGAGGCTGCTTGACAATGCAAATCGTCAAGCAGCCTCTTGTTAATGGTGCGTCCCCCTCTCGAAGCAAACAGGGATATAGTAGGAAGGGGGCGGGGGGGGGCAAAAGCCGGACTGCAAAATGACTATTAGAAGGGTACTACTATCTTACAGACTGCAAAATGTCTATTAGGTTGTATAAAAGTGCCTAATTTTATACTATTAATTGCACGACGCCGACACACCACCGACGATAGCCGTCCGTTCACGGAGAAGTTATTGTCCCAGGCGACTCGCCGGTTGCTCGGTGGTAGCACCCGTCCAATTATCGGAGGTGAGTACCCGCGTGCTGTCGCCGTCGGCGACTATGAGAAAACACTCGGCGTCGTCGTGAGTGTTTATCATTCGCAGCGCATCGTCTTCGCCCAACACCATACACGCCGTAGCCAACGCATCCGCCCGCATACACGACGACGCTATCACGGTGGCACTCAGCAGGTTATGCTGCACGGGATAGCCCGTGCGCGGGTCAATGGTGTGGCTGCGGCGCTGCTGCCCCTCGTAGTAGAAATTGCGGTAGTTACCCGAAGTTGCCATACACAAATCGGTGGTGGTAATCACCTCTTCCATGTCTCGCGACTGTCCCGTCGGGTCATCTTTCGGCTTGGTGATACCGATACGCCACGGCTTGCCCTGTTTGTTCACCCCTTTGGCTACTACCTCACCACCTATATCCACCAGGTAGTTCTCGCAGCCGTGTGCAGCCAGCAGTGCGGCTATCACATCGCACGACTGTCCTTTCGCCACCGCACTGGCATCGAGCATGATACGCGAGTCGGCTTTCTGCACTCGGTGATTAGC
>CAVFIY010000345.1:0-2350 GCA_963622435.1 Bacteroides uniformis
CAATAAACTACCCCTCCTTTTATACCAATTATACCAATCGCCACAAGCCGAACGCGTGTGGCGATTTGTGTTGCCTTTTTTAGTGGCTCTTCTTAATCCCAAATCGTCCCCTTAACATAAGAGGGTTGTAAATAGTTGTTATCTTTCTCTCTTCCAGTTGAAAAATAGGACTTGCACTTGCAAAATCCACTTTTTGGCACTACCTTTGCAGCATAATTGGCAAACAATTAATTCGTTACGATTATGGCAACAATCACTTTGGAATATGATGCTCGAAACAGCACTATGAAGAAAGCATTGGATTTATTTCTTTCGCTGGGTGCCAAAGTCGTGCCTTCTCAAAAGAAAGAGGCTGTCGGCACAAGGAAACTGACGGAGGTGGAAATATCCATGCAAGAAGCCCGAGAGGGAAAAGTGAACCATTACGAGAGTGCTGAGGATATGTTCCAAAAATTAGGAATATGAGCAAGTATCGGGTAACAACCACCAACACTTTTATCAAGGGACTGAAGCGTTGCGCCAAGCGCGGTTATGATATGTCTTATTGCGGGAGGCAATCGCATTGCTTGCCGAGTCGGGAACACTGCCGCCACAATATAAGCCTCATAAACTAACGGGTAATTTTGCAGGGGCATGGGAGTGCCATATCCGCCCGGATTGGTTACTTGTATGGGAGCAGAATGATACAGAACTTGTATTGCTGTTTACCAATACTGGCACACATTCCGATTTATTCGGGTAATCTTACACATAATCCGACACTTCCCCAGTAACTGCTATGCAACCCCGATTAACGCAGTAACAAACATAAACAGACATCGCTATGATTCTTTCGGAAACACTCAAATGGGTGCGCGGCGAGCAGATTGAAGGCATCGTCGTAACCTGCGCGGCACTGCTTATTCTTCTTGCGGGCATACTTCTGCCTCGTATCGTCTCTACGCCGGCGGTCAAGGCGCTGATGATTCCGCTCATTGTGGCAGGCTGCTTCTACATCGCCGTAGGTGTGAGCATCGGATTCAGCGCACGACAAGAGGGCAAGGCACTTACGGAGAAATATCAGACTACGGAGCAGCAAACTTTCGTCCAAGACGAGATTCAGCGCGTGCAAGGCTTCCAGTCATCCTACAACATTTCGCGCGTCATCACATCGCTGATGCTTGTAGCGGGGCTGTTGCTCTTCTGGTTTTTCAACTTCCGGACGCTGAACGCCTTTTGGCTGTCGCACAACACTGTTCTGCAAGGCATAGGCATAGCCTGCATACTTTTCGGACTTGTGGGCATCTGCGTGGACTATTTCTCCATGCACCGAGCAAAAGCCTATTACGATGCTCTTGCCGCATTTTTGCAGTGAGCCGTATTGCCAGCAAGCATCGCGGAAAGTGCGCCGCAAAAGATACTCGCCCAATTCCTTAAAAACACGCCGGTAGTTCAATGTCCTAACGGCGTGCAAATACTTGCGAGGATATTCTTGATAGCGAATAATTTGTAGCACTTTTATAAACGAGCACTACAGATGCAGACTGTTTTTGTCTAATAAGAATTGGCGCAACCCCATGGTGGTAATGCCGTATTCGTCTCGGCGCAACAGGATATCCTCTTTCACGACAATGATTTTCTTGAACGAATCCGCTATCTGCCGCAGAGGACGCCGCTCTTGCTCCACCTTTTCGGGCGTAGGCAACGCATACGCCGACTGAATATAGAAACGCTCACTGCCTTGATTGACCACAAAATCCACCTCTATCTGTTTACGCTCCGTTTTGCCTTCTTTGTTACGCTCGAACACCTCCACAATGCCCACATCTACACTATAATCGCGCAGCAGGAGTTCGTTGTAGATGGCATTCTCCATTAAGTGCGTCTCCTCTATCTGCCGGAAATTGAGTCGTGCATTACGCAACCCCAAGTCGGAAAAATAGTACTTATACGGAGTGGAGATATACTTCTTGCCTTTGATGTCGTAGCGTTGTGCCTTCTCCAAAAGGAATGCATCGCAGAAATAGTCCAGATATTGCTTAATGGTGTTGGGCGAGAGTTGAACCTTGCCTGTACTGCGGAATGTATCGGACAACTTGTTTGGGTTGGTAAGCGAACCGACTGACGAAGAAATGATATTCAGCAGTTGTTCCATTTCCATATCATTCTTAATGCTATACCGTTCCTTTATGTCTTTGAAATAGGTCTCTCGGAACAGGCGTTTCAGATAGTTTGCTTTCTCTTTCTCGGTCGGAGCGAGCACCGCCAAAGGCAAGCCACCATAAGTGAGGTAGAGTTGCCAAACTTGTTGCCACTGCATATCGGGCATTGCCTCGCAAATCTCGCTGACAGATAGCGGATAGATATGTAC
>CAVFIY010000346.1:0-2345 GCA_963622435.1 Bacteroides uniformis
TTGAGTATCGGCATGCCCTCAACGGGCGCAAATGAAATACTTATCCCCTCGCCGTCCTGCACCTCCACCGTGTAGTGCAGTTCCACGGCGCGGTATCGGCCGTATTGGCGCGTCAGATTGACCCGGACGGGCTCCAAATCTTGCACTTGTACGAGCATCTCTCGCCCGCTAAATCCGGTGTCTATCGCCTCATTCCCCAAATTATACACCGACATCTGTTCCCGCTCCTCGCTCTCCAGCTCCGCTAAATGCAGCACCACGCCATATCGGCCCGCCGGCACGTCGGCACGGAACGCCTCTATCCCGACCCGAGCGGTTTGGTAGAGCGGGTCTTGCGCTGTGCCCACGATATCCACATCGGCCGCAGGCAGTTGCCCGTATTTTGTCTTTTTCGTAAACGCTTCGCCGCCCACGTAGCCCCAACTGCCTTTTCGGTACGCCTGTTCCGGCTGCCACACCCGCGCGCTGTCGTCGGTAAAGAAACAGCGGCTGCCCATATTCACCCTGAGCGGCATGGCCTCCGCCTTGGGCAGTTGCAGCATCTTTGCAAGCGTATCGGCAGCGTGCCGCCCCACGCTGTCTTTGCGGAGCACGGACTGATAGTAGAAATAGGTCAGCTTGCGCTGTCGATCTGCCGTCACCAAGCCTTTGCAGTTGTAATGCGGCAGCGCGCCCAACCGTGCCTCCGAGCAAAAATCGTTGTAGTTCCACACCGTTCCGCCCGCAAGGCAGTCCGAATGCAGGATAAACGACAAATAGTGTTGGTGGAAGCGCAGTGCGTAGTCCATCGAGTAGTCAAACCGCTGTGGCGAGGCGGTACGCAGGCGCGGGTCGCAGTCGGCGCCGAACTCCGTGAGCAGCAGCGGCGTGTGCGGCAAGGCCTGACGCACCCGCTCCACGCTCTTGTCCATTCCCGAAAACACGCCCGAATACCAGCCGCTGTAGATATTCAGTCCCACGACATCCGCCGCTTGCGGAAAGCCGTAGCGGCTGTATTCCTTAAAGTTGTCGTGCAGCACTATCATCGTGGGCCGCGTAGGGTCGAGCGCCTTGAGCCGTGCGTTGAGCCGACGGCAGAGGGCAGCGGCATGCTCGCAATAGAGATTGTGCCGCACCGAATCGTTCTTAAAAGGCGGCCGCAGCAGTATCTCGTTGCTGTACGCCCATAGCACCACCGAAGCATGATTGCGGTTTTGCCACACCATCTCATCGAGCATTTCCTCGCAGCGGCGGGCGAACGCTTCGTTTTCGGTGATGGCGTTCACGAGCGGTATCTCCACCGAGCAGAGCAGCCCGATGCTGTCGCAGAGGCGCATGATATTTTCGCCTTGCGGATAGTGCGCCACCCGCAAAAAATTGGCTCCCATTGCCTTAATCAACTCAATATCTTTGCGTTGCAGCGAGTCTGGCAGGGCATTACCCAATCCTTTGTAGCACTGGTGGCGGCTCGTCCCTATCAGTTTGGTGCGCTCGCCGTTGAGATAAAACATCCCGTCTTCGCCGAACGCGTACCATCGAATCCCGAACCACTCCCGAACATAGTCCTGCTCATCGCCCCGTTTGTTGTACAAGCGGCACTCCACGCCGTATCGATTCGGTGTGTCGGGCGACCATAGAGCCGGTGTCGGAATCGTACATTCCGCCAGCGCACGCCCTTTGCGCACCTTGGCTCGAATCGTTCTCCGATACCCATACCCGCTTACCACAAACTCCACGCTTCCTTGGTCTGCCCTCTCTTCACTCTCTATCCGTGCCTCGATGCGCACTTTCGCCTGCTTGGCGGACACCACGGGCATCGATACATACACGCCTCGGGTCGCATAATGCGTCGTGGCAAAATGGGCGGGTGCCGTTGCGGTCAGCACGACATCTCGGTATAGCCCGCCGAAGAAGGTAAAGTCGGCCGAGAGCGGTGGAATATTCTCGTTGTAACGATTGCTCACCACGACACGCACCCGATTCCACTGCCCCGCGCGGCAATAGCGTGTCACCGCAAAGGCGAATGCCGTGTAGCCTCCGGCGTGGTAGCCCACCGAGTCGCCGTTGATATACACCCACGCTTCTTGGTTTGCCGCCCCGCAAGAGAGCGTAAAGCACCGCCCTTCCATGGACGCGGGAATAAACACCGAATCGGTATAGGTATAGCAGCGGCGGCTGTACCCCGCCTCCTCATCCACCGCATCGGCCGCGTTCCAAGTATGTCGTTCGAATAGTCGGCACTCGCTCCGCAGCCCTTGGGTCTGCCACGGTTGCGCTGCCTGCCCGAGAAACGAGCCGGCCGAGATGAGTAACGCCAAAAGAAGTGTCGAAATTTTGCGTGTTTTCATGCTATGTCGTCTTTGCTA
>CAVFIY010000347.1:0-2336 GCA_963622435.1 Bacteroides uniformis
CGCATGTAGTGCGGCGTAACCTCCACATACTCATCGCCTTTGATATACTCCAATGCCTCCTCGAGGCTAAACTTGACTGCCGGGGGCAATACCGCCTTGTCGTCAGCCGACTTGGAACGCATATTGGTCAGGTTCTTTGCTTTCACCACATTGATGACGATGTCGCCCTCTTTCGAGTTCTCGCCAACCACCTGCCCCGCATAGACTTCCTCTCCCGGGTCGATAAAGAAACGCCCACGGTCTTGCAGTTTATCAAGCGCATACGCCGATGCCGTACCGCCCTCCATGGCTATCAGCGAGCCGTTGATACGGGTAGGCATCTCGCCCTTGTAGGGTTGATACTCCAAGAAACGGTGTGCCATAATCGCCTCGCCCGCGCTGACATTCATCACATAGGTACGCATACCCATGATACCGCGCGAGGGGATAGTAAACTCGAGGTGGATGCGGTCGTTGACGAGTTCCATTTTCACCATCTCGCCTTTGTGGATCGTCACAAATTCGATAATCTTACCCGAACATTCCTCCGGTGTATTCACCGTCAGTTGCTCCACCGGCTCGCATTTCACGCCGTCTATCTCCTTGATTATCACTTGCGGTTGCCCGACTTGCAGTTCATAGCCCTCACGGCGCATAGTTTCGATAAGCACGCTCAAGTGCAGCACGCCACGCCCATATACACGCCAAGAGTTCTCTGTCAGTCCGCGCTCCACACGCAAGGCGAGGTTCTTCTCCAACTCCTTGGTCAGACGGTCTTGGATATGGCGGCTTGTCACGAACTTACCGTCCTTACCAAAGAAGGGCGAGTCGTTAATCGTGAACACCATTGACATCGTCGGCTCGTCGATAGCAATCGGTTTTAGCGGTTCGGGGTTCTCGTAGTCGCAAATGGTGTCGCCTATCTCGAAGCCGTCGATACCTATCAGCGCACAGATGTCGCCCGACTTGACCTCGTCGGTCTTGACATGCCCCATGCCTTGGAAAGTGTGCAGTTCCTTAATCTTGGTCTTCACTTTCGAGCCGTCTTTCTTGGCGAGCATGACATTCATGCCGTCACGCAGCACGCCACGGTGCACACGCCCAATGGCGATACGCCCTACATAACTGCTGTAGTCGAGGCTCGTAATCAGCATCTGCGGCGTACCCTCCAACTCTTGCGGGGCGGGGATATAGTCGATGATAGCGTCCATAAGCGCCGTCAAGTCGGTGGTCGGTTTGCGCCAATCGGTGGACATCCAACCGTTCTTTGCCGAGCCGTATATCGTTTGGAAATCGAGTTGGTCTTCGGTGGCATCGAGGTTCGCCATCAGGTCGAACACCTCTTCTTGCACCTCGTCGGGACGGCAGTTGAGTTTATCCACCTTATTGATGACCACAATGGGTTTCAGGTTCAGTTCAAGCGCCTTTTGCAGCACGAAACGCGTCTGCGGCATAGGACCCTCGAAGGCATCCACCAGCAGCAGTACGCCGTCTGCCATATTCAGCACACGCTCCACCTCACCACCGAAATCGGCGTGCCCCGGAGTGTCTATTATATTGATTTTGTAGCCTTTATACTCAATCGACACATTCTTTGCAAGAATGGTTATGCCTCGCTCACGCTCCAAGTCGTTGTTATCCAAAATCAACTCGCCTTTCTGCTCGTTATCACGGAACAGGTGGGCTGTGTACAACATTTTGTCCACGAGAGTCGTTTTCCCGTGGTCGACATGCGCAATAATCGCTATGTTTCTAATTTTCTGCATATTCCTGCAAATCTTTTATACCTTATATTTCTTATACCTTATTCGATTTTACGCAGAGCATCATCACTCGGCGGGGTTGCTTTTTGTTGCACATAGCGGCGGTTTTCCGCCCATTCCACGCGGCGTGGAGCAGCGTTTTGCTATCCGCCGGCGCATAGCACGCCCATACAAAAAGCCCGCAAAGTTACGGCTTTTTTTTCACATATCCAAATTTTCGGGGAAATTGTGTAGGGCTGCCGCATCAAAGTTTTGGAACGGACGCCTGCGGCGTCGCCACGGACAACCGGCGTGTCGCCGGAGACAACAATTTCCTTGTAAACGGACGCCTGCGGCGTATTGCCGTCAATTATCATAAAAAAAACAGAAACAGGAGAGTGAATATAATTATCACAAGACACAGAATTATCATGCAACACAGAACAGGCAATGGTAATACGACACAGGTATCCATCCGTCCGCAAAAGGTCTGTCATTTTGATGCGGTTGCTCGACTGGGTAGCCTCTGCTTTTGTATTCTACGGTTAACGGATAAAAGAAAAGCCTTGCGTGTATTGAAAAAAAGCAGTACTTTTGCAGTGCGAATGGAAAACC
>CAVFIY010000348.1:0-2330 GCA_963622435.1 Bacteroides uniformis
TGACAAGTGTTGTATAATGCCTTGCCTCTTAATTCTTAATTCTTAATTCTTAATTCTTAATTCTTAATTCTTAATTCTTAATTCTTAATTCTTAATTCTTAATTCTTAATTGCAATAGCAGTTCCTTCTTGCAGTAGGGCAACGCCTTCGGTAACAATGGTGTCGCCGGCGTTGAGTCCGCTCTCCACTACATACTCTTTGCCACCGTTTAGGCGGGTTACTTGCACGAGGGTGGCAACGGCTTTGCCTTCGACCACACGATAGACAAACACTTTGTCTTGTACCTCAAAAGTGGCGGTACGAGGGATAAGCAGGGCATCGTGTTGGGGCTTTTGCAGCACGATATTGCCGGCACCGCCCGAGGTGAGCAGTCCCCCCTTGTTGGGGAATGCCGCCCGTACACTGACCGTACCCGTCGATTGGTCGATTACACCCGATACGGTTTCTATCTTGCCTTTCTCGCTGTATTCGCTGCCGTCGCTCAGGATAAGGCGCACTTCGGGCAAGTTCTTGAGGGCAGACTCTTTGCTTCCGTATTGGCGGGCAAGACCGAGCCATTGGTTCTCGGTCATCGAGAAATAGACATACATCGTGGAGTTGTCGCTCACGGTGGTCAGCGGGGTCTGCATAGATGGAGATACCAATGCACCGACACGCAGGGGTAGGGTACCGACTACGCCGTCGCTTGGGCTCTTCACCTCGGTGTAACTGAGGTCGTTCTTGGCAATAACCAAAGCGGCGTTAGTCTGTGCCAAAACGGCTTTTGCACTCAAGTAGTTGTTCTCGGCGAGTTGTAAGTCGTAGAGCGAAATGACGCTGTCAGCGTACAGTTGCTTCTTGGCGTTGTAGGACAGTTCTGCCGTGGCAACGCTCGACTTGGCGACTTCCACATTGGCTTCGGCGGTCTCTAATGCGGCACGGAAAGGTACTTGGTCGATGATGAACAGGACTTGTCCTTTTTGCACGCGTTCGCCTTCGGTGACGCAGAGGCGGGTCAGTGTGCCGGATACTTGTGGCATAATGGCGATGTCCTGACGCCCGCGTACGGAGGCAGAGTAACTCTCCTCGATGGTGCAGTCCTGGGCACTGACGACCATGGTTTGATTATTGGCTGCTTGTTCTTGCTGTTGTTCGGTTTTGTGGCAAGCACATAGCCCTATACTCGCCACGCCCACAAGGGCAATGAATAATTTTTGTTTCATATGTATATATTTTGCTTTGCGTATCTTCGCTTTGCGTATCTTCGCTATCGCGTATTCTTGCTTTGCGTATTCTCGCTATCGCGTATTTTTGCTTCGCGTATTTTTGTGTAATGTGTTGTCCCACTCTGTGTCCCCTCCTCTGGAGGGGTCGGGGAGGTCTTCCACTCTGTGTCCCCTCCTTTGGAGGGGTCGGGGAGGTCTTCCACTTTGTGTCCCCTCCTCTGGAGGGGTCGGGGAGGTCTGGGGTCGGAGTTGTGTCGTGAGGTCTTGTTTTCCTCATATACCCACATAAAAAAAGCCCATCTATAATGGTATAGATAGGTTTCTGTACATGTTCGCTTTTTACCACGACTATAGCCTCGAACAATCGCTTATGCTGTTTTTGAGCGGGCTACGAACTCCCTCGTCGGGAATCATCTCCATGCACCTATGTCTTGCTTGTCTATGTCAATTTTCCGTTGGAGAATTTGGGTCTCACCCCATTGCGTTCCGCAAGCAGGTACACGCCCGTTCCGCAGTAGGCACACGCCCCTAAACAGTCTCTCGTTTGGCAAATCACTTTCTCTGTCTCCTTATGCGATTGTTCCATAAAGCGTAACCTATCTAAAATATCGGTTGCGATAGTAGGATATTATATCGGTTGCTCTATTAGGATAAACCTCATTTTTCGACCCGCCCATAAGCAGCAAAAACTGTGCCAAAATTCCCTTCTATGAACCTCTACGGGAAGTGTTTTTTCTACCCGCCTGCCGCAGTTTCTCTCCAATCCATGTTTGCTTTACATCGAATGTAGATTACAACTGTTGCGCTAAAATGAACAGGGGCAGCACATCCGGCAGCCTGGGGGCGTGGGTGTCCCCACCCGCGTGAGCCGTAAGGCTCAGTTGCTCCTGCGGTGCTTGGCTGCAACAGTGGTAACATCCTCCTATGGCGTTTATTATCGATCGGAACAGGCAGTTTTCTCGGACGAATTAGCGTCTAATCTCGGACGTATCCCCATACCATTACCTTACCACTACCTTACCAAGTATAACTCTTATAAGGGTTTTATAAAGGTTTCTACCTGAAACATCTGTCCTATCCGAAACATCTAACTGTATTAGTTTCTGTACAAATAGGCTCAAATAT
>CAVFIY010000349.1:0-2322 GCA_963622435.1 Bacteroides uniformis
ATTCATAATTAGAAATGTCCTTTGCCGCAAGCGGCAAGAAAAATGGAAGAAAATTGAGCAAAAGCGACCTAATAATAGGAAACAAATACACGAAAAATTAAATCAAATAGGGTCAAATATACACAGTGAAATAGTAGTTCCTGCTCGCTTCGCTCACGAGAAATGAAAGAAATAAACGAAGAAAATACAAAATAATTCATAATTCGTAATTCTTCATTCATAATTAGAAATGTCCTTTGCCGCAAGCGGCAAGAAAAATGGAAGAAAATTAGAAGAAAATTAGAAGAAAATTGAGCAAAAGTGGCACTACACATTAGAAATTAAAAATTAGATATAAAAATTAGATATAAATATGAAACGGGATGTGATTATTGCTTGTGACTTTGCGTCGGCAGAGGCAACCTACGCTTTCCTCGACCAATTCGGTGAGGAACGACCCTTCGTCAAAATAGGTATGGAACTGTACTACGCCGAAGGACCTGCCATCGTGCGAGAACTCAAAGCACGAGGACACAAGATATTCCTCGACCTGAAACTGCACGACATCCCCAACACCGTGAAAAAAGCCATGGCCGTGCTCTCGAAACTCGATATAGACATGGTCAATCTGCACGCCGCCGGCACCAAAGAGATGATGCGGGCCGCCCTCGAAGGACTGACACGCCCCGACGGGACACGCCCCCTGCTGATAGCCGTGACCCAACTGACCTCCACGAGCGAAGAACGCATGCACAGCGACCTGCTCATAGAAGGCAAGATAGGCGACGTAGTGAAACACTACGCCCGCTGCGCACAAGAAGCCGGACTCGACGGCGTGGTCTGCTCGCCCCTCGAAGCCGGTATGGTGAAAGAAGCGTGCGGAGCAGACTTCCTGACCGTCACCCCCGGCATACGATTCGCTGACGCCAAGGCCGATGACCAAACCCGTATCACCACTCCTGCTGACGCGCGACACATCGGGTCAGATTACATCGTGGTGGGACGCCCTATCACAGCCGCTGCTGACCCCGTGGAGGCATACCGGAAATGCGTCAAAGAATTTGTGGGGGAATGATGAATTAAGAATGATGAATTAAGAATTATTACTTAAAGAAAACTTTCTCGTAGTAAACTCGATAATTATTTCATAGTAAACGCTATAACTATATGAAACTGAGCGAAGTAATAGCCAAAGACCTGCTGAAGATAAAAGCCGTATTTTTGCGGCCGGAGGAGCCCTTTACTTGGGCAAGCGGCATCAAAAGCCCTATCTACTGCGACAACCGACTGACCCTGTCCGACTGCGCCGTACGGGATGACGTGGAGAACGGCCTCGCCGAGACTATCCGCACCTACTATCCCGAAGCGGAGGTACTGATGGGCACCTCGACCGCCGGCATTGCCCACGCGGCTATCACCGCCACCCTACTCCACCTGCCGATGGGCTATGTACGCTCCGGCGCGAAAGACCACGGACGGCAGAATCAGATTGAGGGGCGGCTGGAGAAAGGGCAGAAAGTAGTGGTGGTGGAAGACTTGATTTCGACCGCCGGCAGTTGCATTGAGGTTGTGAACATCCTGCGAGAGGTCGGAGCGGAAGTGCTCGGCGTGGTATCGATCTTCACCTACGGCATGCAGAAGGGTCTCGACCGACTCGCCGAAGCAAAGGTGGAGAATCACAGTCTGTCGTGCCTCGACACGCTGGTGGAAGTGGCTGCCGAAGAGGGCTACATCCGCCCCGAAGACAAGGCTCGCCTGCTCAAATTCCGCGACAACCCAAGCGACGAAAGTTGGCGGTCGTGAGTCACCACGGACGATTAGCCATGCGGGGGACACAAAGTAGGGTAAAAGTTAGGTAACCGCATGATAATCATCTGCTTATCTCCTACTAATCACCCACTCTCGACGGCATTTCAACGGTACCTCAACAACAGGGTAACATTAGGGAAAGAACAGGGAAAAAGTATTTTTCTGCAAAAAAAATCACAAGTTGCCCAACAACGAGAACAAAAACGCTGTATCTTTGCACCCGAAATGGGAAAACTATTTGAATAGTTTATGGAGAAGGAGTGGCACAATGGACTCGGCATAGCATAGTCAACCGGCTCTGACGAGCCGCCGCGGGTGGGGACACCCACGCCCCCAGGCTGCCGGATGTGCTGTTCTATATAAAGGAAATATGATTATGCATAATCAAAATATAACACCCCTGCATATTAATTCTTAATTCATAATTCTTAATTCATAATTAGAATATGCGTCACCTATTAGACCCGACCGATCTCACGACTACGGAGATTGAGCAAATCATTCAACGCGCGCTCGACATCATTGCACACCCCG
>CAVFIY010000350.1:0-2315 GCA_963622435.1 Bacteroides uniformis
ATTGCGGTAATCGGCTTAGGCTATGTCGGATTACCTCTCGCAGTGGAATACGGCAAGAAGTACCGCGTTCTTGGATTTGATATCAACCGAGCTCGTATCGAAGAGTTGAGCGAGGGCAAAGACCACACGCTCGAAGCAGACCTTATCGGCATGAAGCAGGCACGCGACCTGTACGAGACCACGGGCAAGATAGGTCTCAGCTTCACATCCGACCCGGAAGCGCTCCACGAGGTGAATGTCTATATCGTTACCGTACCAACTCCGATTGATCGCTTCAACAACCCCGACTTGACTCCGCTTCTGAAGGCGAGCGAAACCATCGGCAAGACGCTGCACCGCGGCGACATCGTTATCTACGAATCCACGGTCTACCCGGGCTGCACCGAAGAAGACTGCGTTCCGGTCTTAGAGCGCTTCAGCGGGCTCAAGTTCAACACCGATTTCTTCTGCGGCTACTCCCCGGAGCGTATCAATCCGGGCGACAAGGTCAACACGCTCACCAAGATAAAGAAAATCACGTCGGGTTCCACGCCCGAAATAGCCGACGTGGTGGATGCGCTCTACAATTCCATTCTCGAAAACGGCACGCACCGTGCACCGAATATGAAGGTGGCCGAGGCGGCCAAAGCGGTCGAGAACAGCCAGCGTGATGTCAACATATCGTTCATGAACGAGCTTGCTCTTATCTGCGACCGCGTGGGCATCGACACCAACGATGTCATCGAGGCGGCAGGCACCAAGTGGAATTTTCTCAAGTATCGCCCCGGATTGGTGGGCGGGCACTGTATCTCGGTCGATCCGTATTACCTTGCGCACAAGGCCAAATCGCTCGGCTACGACCCGAAAGTTATCTTGAGCGGGCGGGCGGTCAACAACTCCATTGCCAAATTTATCGCCGACAAGACGCTCAAATTGATGATTCAGCACGACCACAAGATTCTCCACTCCAATGTGCTTATCTTGGGAATTACTTTCAAGGAGAACTGCCCGGACTGCCGCAACACCAAGGTGGTCGACATCGCCAACGAGTTGAAGGATTTTGGTTGTGATGTAGATATCTACGATCCGTGGGCCAACGCCGATTTGGTGCGCCGCGAGTACGGACAGGAGCTGATTCCCGCCATCGATCCCGACAAGAAATATGCGGCCATCATTGCCTGCGTCTGCCACGACCAATTCAAGACGTTCGATTGGAAAAAATACAAGGAGCAGGGAGCCGTCATTTTCGATGTAAAAAACTTCGTTCCCCGCGAATTCACCGATGCAAGACTATAGACAATTAGGAGTTAGGAATTAAGAATTAAGAATTAAGAATTAAGAATTAAGAGTTAGGAATTAGGAATTAATATGTACTGCGGGGGCGAGCAATTAATTCGCTGACAACAAATAACATAATTAAAGCGTGGTGTTTGAGGAAAAAACGCCACGCTTTTTTTATTAATCCGTGTCATACAAAAAAGACTGCTTGACAACTCTTGCATTGTCAGGCAGTCTCTTTTGTAATAGTAATCTATCCCACTAAGGATTATTCCGTAGGGATAATTCACTAGGGATAAGCCACTGGGGATGATTCAGTAGGGATAATTCACTCTGTTTTTAGAAATCCTTAACCAGGCGAACTGCAGAGCCGCACACACGCATGGTAGTCTTCATCATCTGACCATCTTTCAATGTTGGGCCATTCGAGGTAACGAATAAAACATACGAATTATTACTATTTTTCTCCACTGTAGCAGACCAATAATAGCCCCAGAGTTGCAGAGTACTAACACTCGTCCAAGGAGCGCTACTTATCGCCCCACCGTAGCGGCAACCTGAAGCCGGCAAGAAGACTGCACCTGCTTTTTCGAGTTCTTCCCACTCTGCAAGTTTGAAGGTCTGATGTTTACCATAGTATTCAGATTTAGTTCCATCTGCGTCACTTTCACAGCCGCTCTTAAAAGTTACATCTGTCGGGCATACCCAACAATCGGGTAAGAGAATAAGACCATTGGTATAGTCCGTATCACCATCGCCCCACTTAATGCATGCTACGCCTTGTCTGTCGCTTGCATTGGCACGGGTGTAAAGCAGATAATACCATTCATCATAGGTCAGCGTGCGATAACCCGTCATTTTCTGTCCCCAATCCACGAAATCACCCGAGTAGTCAAAGGCTTCGGTAGATGTGCTGATACCCCATTGGGCAGTAGCGTTGTTACCACTCCAACCAAAGAGGTCTATCTTGTCGGCAAGTTGACTCTCTGCTGTCACATTGTCTGCACCGATAAAGTCGTATTGGTTATCAGCAAACGACCATGTATTTGTATTCTGCG
>CAVFIY010000351.1:0-2311 GCA_963622435.1 Bacteroides uniformis
CTATAACCTATAACCTATAACCTATAACCTATAATCTATAACCTTTAACCTTTTCTTGCTACTAATCTGAAATTAATCAAAAAAAGTTGCATATTCCAAAAAAATGCACTATCTTTGTTGTGTTTTACAACTAGATGTGTCGTTTGTGCAACAACACGCAACACCGATAGAGGCGCAACGACATTACATTAGTTCACGCGCTCCCTATATAATATGGTGTAGCAAAGCGCGAACCGCCGAAAGCCACCACTGCTCGGCCAAACACACGTAACATACAAAACAACTTTTCGATAACCACTTAAAAACTATTAGATTATGAAAAGATTACTATCCTTCTGCCTAGCATTGTGCGCCACAGCAACCCTTTGGGCAGCGTTCACACCCGCAGCGTTCACCGTCTCTGCCGAAGGGAAGCAAATTGCTTTCTCGCAAGGCAACCTGCAGTGCTCGGGCGTAACAAGCGACACCTACACTTGGTCGTTTGCAGAGAACCAATATGATGTACTCGGGACGGCCAATATAAGCGACAGCAAACTCGCCGACAAGATAGACCTATTTGGTTGGAGCGCAAACAACGAAACTACCCAATGGGGTATCAGCATCTCTGCAACCAATCCCGATTACTCGGGCGATTTCGTAGAGTGGGGAAAGAATATCGGCGATGGCACAACTTGGCGTACTCTTACCCAAGATGAGTGGACTTATCTGCTCAACACGCGCGCCGATGCAAGCAATAAAAAAGGCATTGCCCGTATTAACCCGACCGATGACGGCTCGCAGTACGTAAACGGCCTTATCCTTTTGCCCGATAATTGGGAAAACCCAGATGGCATAACATTCAAGAGCGGTTTCGAAAATGAAAATAGCGAATATGCCTACTCTACTCACCAAACTTTTACCCTCACTGAATGGCAAAAATTAGAAGCCGCAGGTGCGGTGTTCCTGCCTGCTGCAGGGGAGCGTGTCGGGGCGAATGTGACGGTTGTGCAGAGTTTCGGCTACTATTGGTCTGCTACGGCGTACTACACGTCCAGCGCGTACCCTCTGAGCTTCTACTCGAAGGGAGCGTACACAACCGATTACCGCGATCGCTGCAACGGGTATGCGGTCCGTTTCGTGCAAGATTATGTGCCAACCTACAAGGTTACACTGGGCGAGTTTGAACATGGCAACATATCTCCCGACAAAGCAGAATATACCGCCGGCGAAACGGTTACACTCACGGTTACGCCCGACGCTTACTACGCGCTGAAGTCGCTCGCTGTGCTGCAAGGAACGACAGAGGTTCTGACGACAGCGGTGGAGAATACGACGAACCAATATACATTCACCATGCCCGCAGGCAATGTGAACATTACCGCCGAGTTCGAGAAACTCGCTTCTGCCTTTAAGCCCGCCCTATTCACTATCTCGAAGGGAGGAAAACAGGTCTATTTCTCGCAAGGCAACCTGCAATGCGCGGGGCTTACCAAGAAGGACACCACTTGGTCATTCGCTGAATACCAAACCGATGTGCTTGGAATGGCCAATATCAGCGACGAAGAACTCGCCGACAAGATAGACCTCTTCGGTTGGAGCGGTAGCACGGGTTCTGCCAAGTGGGGCATCAGCACCTCTACAGATTTTTCCGATTACTCAGGCGATTTCGTGGATTGGGGGCAGAATATCGGCGATGGCACAACCTACCGCACACTGACCAAGGACGAGTGGGAATATCTGCTCGACTCGCGCGCCAATGCAAGCGATAAGATAGGCGTGGCTTGTATCAAATTGACCGATGACGGCTCGCAGTACGCCAATGGTCTTATCCTTTTGCCCGATAATTGGACTTATTCCGGTGATATACGGTTTAAGAGCGGCTTCGTAAGCGATTATACCTCACAAACACATGCCGACCATCAAACGTTCACGCTTGCCGAGTGGCAGCAATTAGAAGCCGCAGGCGCGGTATTCTTGCCTGCTTCGGAGGAACGCACTGGGGCGATTATATACTTTGAACAGAGCTACGGCTACTATTGGTCTGCTACGGCGTACGAATCGTACAACGCGTACCACCTAAGCTGCGACCCAGATGAAGCGTACACGGAATTCCTCATTCGCTTCAACGGGTGTGCCGTCCGTCTCGTGCGAGACCTCCGCTTTGCTATTGCAATCACCACACCCGAACACGGCGGTATTGTACCCGACAAGACCGAATGCGCCGCAGGCGATCCCGTTACACTCACGGTTACACCCGAAGCCGGCTACGAACTCGACGAGTTGAAAGTAGTATATGGTGAAGAACAGTCGATTACGCCAACAGCGGTTGCGG
>CAVFIY010000352.1:0-2300 GCA_963622435.1 Bacteroides uniformis
CGCGTAGCGTCTGTTCACAAAGTGTAGCGTTCGTTTACAGACTCCACCCCGCCACCGCCTCTTACCAAAGTTGTTGTACAAGTTATGTCAGAGATTGAAAATCTTTTATTTACGCCCACTATCACGCAGTCGTTATTGGTGCTGACGCTGGTCATCACTATCGGGCTGTGGTTGGGGGAGCATGCCCGCATCGGGCACTTCTCTTTGGGCGTTACGTGGGTGCTGTTCATCGGCATTGCCTTGTCCGCATTGGGTATTTCGATTAAGCCCGATGTGGCACATTTCGCCAACGATTTCGGGCTGATACTCTTCGTCTATGCCATAGGTCTGCAGGTCGGTCCCTCCTTCTCCCCGTTTAAGCGCGGGGGGCTGAAACTCAATCTGTTAGCCACTCTCTTTGTGCTGTTGGGCTGTGCGGTTACTATCGCCTTGCATTATATCACGGGGCTGGGGATGGATGTGCTGGACGGTGTCTTGGCAGGTGCTACGGCGAGTACCCCTGCTCTGGCGGCGGTGCAGCAGGCGTGCAGTGATGTCATAGGGCATATCTCGCCCGACATCGCTACTGGCTATGCGGTGGCGTATCCCCTTAGTATTGTGGGGACTATCATCGCTTTCGAGGTCTTGCGCCTGGTCTTCCGTGTGCGTATCCCCCACGAGGAAGAGCAGTTGGATAAGGAGACGGCAGCCTCCGACCAAGAACGCCCTGTCTGTGTGGATATCACGCTCCAGAACCCGCAGATTGATACGATGACCGTGACGGAACTGCTCCATATCTGCCCGATTAAACAGTTGATAGTCAGTCGTGTCATCCGCCCCGACGGTACGGACGAGTTGGTGAGCGACCAGACGACTTTCGGCAACGGCGACACTATTCGTGTCCTGACCGACCGCCAACACCTCGACTCGCTGCGGCTCTTGGGTAAGGTGCGTAACTACAGTTTTTCGAGTAAGGAGGACTCCGACCACCTCATCTCTCGGCGTATTGCCGTCACACGCCCCGAGTGCAACGGCAAGCGCATTGCCTCGTTCAATCTCCGTTCGCAGTACCACGCCACTATCACGCGTGTCAATCGGGCGGGTATCGACCTGCTTGCCACGCCCGACCTGATGTTGCAGTTGGGCGACCGCTTGGTGGTAGTGGGCGACCGCGCTGATGTGCAGCGCGTTGCGGACACTTTCGGCAACGAGTTGAAACGCCTCGACCTGCCGAACTTGCTGCCAATCTTCTTTGGTATCGTTATGGGAATTTTGTTGGGTATTCTGCCTATCCCTCTGCCGGGACTGAACCAGACTTTCCGACTCGGCTTGGCAGGCGGCACACTCATCGTCGCCCTGCTTATCGGGCGCTTTGGTCCCTACTATAATATGGTTACCTTTGCCACCACTTCGGCGAATATGATGTTGCGCCAGGTAGGCTTGACGCTTTTCCTTGCCGCATTGGGATTGGAGGCGGGCGAACATTTCGTGCCGACCATTATGGCGGGCGGTTATATGTGGGTGCTGTATGGGTTTATCATCACTATGTTGCCGCTGTTGATAGTGGGGGCTATTGCCTATAAGGGTATGCACCTCAATTACTTTAAGGTCATAGGTCTGCTGGCGGGAGCGATGACGGCAGCCCCGGCGTTGGCGTATGCCGAGAGTATGTCCTCGCACAACGACCAAGCCTCTGTTTGTTACGCTACGGTCTATCCGTTCACCACTTTCCTGCGTGTCATGGCAGCCCAACTGCTGGTTATCTTCTTCTGCACAGCCTAACTCCTAATTTAAGAATTATGAATTAAGAATTAAGAATTGTGCCTGTGAGAAAAGATATCATCGAGTGGATATCGAGATGATACCGAGTGGATAGCACGGAGAATTAGGAATTAGGAATTAGGAATTAGGAATTGCGCATATGCATACGCATTGCGCATTGTGCATCGCCGCTAAAAAGTCGCAAAGAAGTCGCTATGTAAATGCCACTCAGTAGCAACGATTTTCGAATCACCTTCGAATCACCTTCGAACCACCTCCGAAGCACCTTCGAAGGAACTACAGAATAGCAAAGCATTGAAACAGACAAATAGAACTTTATTCGTCTGCGTTGTACCAGTTCTCCAATTGGATATTAAATTCTCGGCGGGATAGGGTAGTCGCCCACACACGCACCTGCTCGGTCATCGGCTCGAACTGAATCGTCACCGTGCGGCGCCAACGAGGGCGAAAGGGGCGTAACTTACTCCAAAAGCCATACTCTAATCCCCGCATGCGTACGAGGATAACCTCTACATCGGCAGGCAGTTCGCGGCATACCT
>CAVFIY010000353.1:0-2290 GCA_963622435.1 Bacteroides uniformis
TTCTTTGCGAATAGCACTACATTCTTATAACTTTTCATAATACTAAAAATTTGAATATAAGTGAATTCAACAAGCCAATAAACTAAAAGTTGTACCTGCTTGCTGAATTCACCAAATACTTAATTTGCGTGTTCGCAATTCTTACAATCAGGATCGGGGGCATCCGTTTGTCGTTTTACCGGACAACCTGCAGCATAAGAGCCTGTCGGAGCGTTCTTTGCAAACATCTCTACATTCTTGTAATCTTTCATTTTTCTAGAAATTTGATTGTGCTATGGGCACTCGCACATTGATAATTGGATTGATACACATTTGCCCACAATGTGATCGTATTATTATATTTCGTTTCAGTCTAATTAGGAGTTTACACTATACTTTGTATTATATGGGAGGCTGTCTCTACATTTGGCATAGATACACACAGAAAGCGCAGACCTCGTGTTGCTTATTCACAACTCGAGGTCTTCGCAATACCTTAACAGTCAAATAAACAACAGGAAACCTACGCTGATATGACAATACACTATGCTCGGACGAGCATAGCATAGGTAAGTCATACCCATAGGCATCTATTGCTACTTTGCTTCTGACTGTTGTTTGAAAAGTTGCGAAGTTTTCGAGTTGTCAAACACAAAGCGCCAATAAACGCTATTCAATATGTCAAAATCTACCCAAATACGAGGACATATCCCCCTCCTGCGTAGATTCGGTTGCAAAGATACAACCTATTTTTCATACAGCAAAATCTTTCTAAAAGAAAAATACATATTTTTTGAGGGGATAGGGGGGGGGGATGTCCTAGATATTCTAGAGGCTCTAGATATTCTAGAGGGCAAAGTATGGTCTACTGAACCTTACGGTTCACGCGGGTGAGGACACCCACGCCCCCAGACAGCGGAACCAGACTCCCCCGACCCCCTCAGAGAGGGGGACTGCAGAGTATGGTCAAACGGTTTGTACCAAACCGTCGCGGGTGGGGACACCCACGCCCCCAGACAACGGAACCAGACTCCCCCCCCCAGAGAGGGAGACTGCAGAGTATGGTCAAACGGTTTGTTCCAAACCGTCGCGGGTGGGGACACCCACGCCCCCAGACAGCGGAACCAGACTCCCCAAACCCCCTCAGAGAGGGGGACTGCAGAGTATGGTCAAACGGTTTGTTCCAAACCGTCGCGGGTGGGGTGAAGCGGAGGACAGATGTGCGCAGCACATTGAGTGTCCGAAGCTAGCGAAGCCCAGTGGGCTTCGCTCGAACTCCGTAGTCCACAACCCACGCCCCCAGGTGGCGGAATCCGACTCCCCCGACCCCCTCAGAGAGGGGGACTGCATAGTATGGTCAAACGGTTTGTGCCAAACCGCCGCGGGTGGGGACACCCACGCCCCCAGGTGGATGACTAGTTAAATCTAGGTAATCTAGTTGGATATAGTTGTTATTAGAGGAGGACGGTTTCGGCTTTGGTAGGGATGGAGATGTGGCGGAAGCCGGACTCGTAGAGATGGTCTTTATAGGCTTCTTGGGCGGCGAGTTCGCCATGGACAATAAAAGTGTGGCGGATTTGGGCGACATCAAGGCTATGCGACAGATATTCAGTCATCTCACGCCAATCGCCATGCCCCGAAAAGCCCTCTATCTTAGTCACTTGCGCCTTGATACGATGGTCGTAACCAAAGATACTTACCCATTTCAAATCGGGGTTCTGTATGCGGGCACCCAATGAGGTAGGCGTACAGTAGCCGACAATCAAAATGGTGGTTGTAGGGTCGGAGATATGGTTCGCCACATGGTGTTTGACACGCCCCGCCTCCAACATACCCGATGCCGAGATGATAATACACGGATTAGGGTTCGTATTCAACGCCTTCGACTCACGAATGTCCGTGATATAATGCAGCGTATTAAAACCAAACGGATCGTCATCATAACGCATAGTGTCCTGCACATCGGCATTGAGATTGTCAGCATACAGGCGGAAAATCTGCGTGGCATTGAACGACAACGGCGAATCGACATAGACCGGAATATGCGGCAAACGCCCATCATTGTAAAGCGTATTCAGCACATAGACAATCTCTTGCGTGCGCCCCACCGAGAAACTTGGGATAATGAGTTTGCCCCGTTTATAGACACAAGTGGAATCCACAACGCCCAACAACTCCTCCTCAGTGGCAAGCATGTCTGTATGCAGGCGGTCGCCGTAGGTGGATTCGCAAATAAGGTAGTCGCATTGCGGGAAAGGCTGCGGGGAACACAAGATATGGCTCTTCGCCCGCCCGATGTCGCCCGTATAAG
>CAVFIY010000354.1:0-2276 GCA_963622435.1 Bacteroides uniformis
GACGGGTATTTGGGTTGCAGTGCATACCTCTTTAGAGGACACCAATTCTACATCACGAACCTTGCGATTGCTATCTATTTCTTTGAATGTGCGTAGCGGTCGCAAATGGTCAGATTGTTTACTTTCTGCTGTTTTGGCGGCACCTGCTCCTTTGACGGCGGCGGGTTTCTTGGTATCTGACGGATGCCATGTATCGATATGCTGCGAGCCGTTTTGCAGGACAATGGTTTGCTTGCTATGCACGCACAACGCATGCAGACGCTGCTCATCGCAATAGAAAGCCGGAATACGAGTGGTGTTGGCTATCTTGCTTTTCGAGTTGGGACGGCTCGTGTATTTGTATATCACAAAGTCGGTATGCCCTCCAAGCATGCGCTGCTTGGATAACTCGAGCGCAGGGTTGCCATAGACCACATACACGCCTTGCATCTTCTTGTACTTAGCGTCCCGCGGCACAAAGAATACCCAATAGGCCGTATCGAAACAGCCGGCAGTGGCTATGTCCCGGCGCATTGCCACATACTGCCGGTAGGAGATAGGAGTGGTCGGCATACCGGCTACAGAATCGGTGGCGGCAGGTGCAATGGCGAGTTTGGCGGGATAGGGTGTAGCACGCAAGGTGCCTTGGTTGCACAAGAAGCGTGAGAACTCCTGCATCAGTTGGTCAGCAATGGGCTTGATACGCAGAAAGTCTTCGTGAGCGACATAGACCTTGCCTGCGATATAACTGTCGTAGGGTTGGCACAATATGCGGTTGGTCTGCCCCTTCTGCTTATAGAGATAGGCGATGTACTGCTCGAAGAAGCGGGCGAATATCTCGGTACGGCGTGTCCAATAAGGCACCTCCCGCTGCGCATCGTAGCGTCGGAGAGCAGGGTAGTTCTTGCCGTTACAGACAGAATCGACAATGTTGTTGACAAAAGCACGCAACTGCCCTCCCGTATTGAGCGGCAGGGTCGGGTCGGCGTTATGTCCTCCGGAGAGTGCGTTATAGCGGGCGTTCTGGTCGATGAAAGCCCCGAAGTTGTAGTCGAGTGCGTGGGCGTACTCGTGGGCGAGACAGCCCTCGCCTTTCTTGCGCGTGAGGTTAATCATATTCAGCACCGGCTCATAATGCGCAAGCGCACCTCGTCGCCCTCTGGCACCGAGTGCGATACCGATATTATGGTCGAAACCGATGTTGCTCGTATGCATAATAGCCCCCAACTCGTTGAGTGTGGTATTGAGTGCCGGCACAAAAGCCCGTCTTTCGTCTTGGGTTATCCAATTGCCGAACTCGATACCCCGTAGCCTGAATGCCTCGATGAAGCCATAGAGCGTTGCCATCGGGTCGGTAGGTCTGCCGAGATAGGAGGTCTTGACAGGGCGATAGCGGTTGAACTGTTCACTTCTGCCGCCTTTGGAGATAGGCTCGTTGCGAGAGGATGTGTACCATCCGATGTCTGTTATCTTTCCGTTCATTGATTCAGGGACATTTTGTAGGTTACTCGTTTCTTTCGTTTTTTAGGCTGCCGGCTCTTGATGAAGCGCATACCTTTGATGGTGAGTTCGTCTCGAGTAAGCGAGGCGACGGGGTTCTTGAGTTTCATACGCGATAGAATTTTTTATTTGGTTATGTCAGATATTTACTGTACTTTTGCAGCGTAATACGAGTTGTGTATGGCTCACTACCTGCATCTGGCTACATTCCGTCCGTAGTGTGTTGTAGTTACAGCGGTACAGAGGTGCGGCTCGACGGAGGTCGCATATTAAGCGCGGGGTTTAATACATACCAACTTTTGTTTTGACAGCCTGTCCCATTTCTCGGGATGGGCTGTTTTGATTCGATATATTTTCTTCTTACGGCTATACTCTACCGACAACTCGATGACCGCACAAGACACCGTAGTTTTGCTTGTGATAATCTGCGGCTTGACAATCAACAAATAAGCCCCTGTATGTAAGTCTTGGCGCACCTCGTTGAAACACGAAGCAATATAGGTAACATAGAGTGTGGCATTCAACCCCAAGGCTTGCAGTTCTTTGCTGTGCTTGTTGGAGATATGCACCAACTCCCGCTCAGAGATAAACACATCCGATACAGACAACTGCTTTGCCGCCCAACTATTCATACGAATACGCCCCACCTTGATATAACGGCTGTCATTGTGGGCTTTTGCGCCGGAGGAGGCGTTGGTATGTCGTGATATACGAGGCATAAGGGAATATATACGCAGAGTTATTTGTTAACCGGTTTGCGCTTTTTGGAGGAATGCGTATCGGAAAGCGAATCGAGT
>CAVFIY010000355.1:0-2252 GCA_963622435.1 Bacteroides uniformis
GCAGTATAGGCAGTCTTCCCCGTGTATAGTCCTCCCACTCTATGCGAAAAATCGTGCAAAGATACAACATTTTTTCCATATAGACAAATTATTTCGCTCTTTTCCTGCAAAAAATCGTGCGGGGAGGCGAATGGTGAGATGTATTGCTTTTGTTCTACGGGTATAGAAATGGGACGATTAGAGGGTAGTAAAGTTACGGTGTTCTTATGCGTATGCTTCGGTTATGTTATACTTATGTTATACTTATCTTATACTTATCCTATAGAGATGACAGGGAGTTAGTAGGGGAGGAGACCTCCCCTAGCCCCTCCAGGGGAGGGGGTGTGGCAGAGCATAGTCAAATGAGCCCGGCGGCCCATAAGGGCGGGATAATATCCCGCATAAGGAACGATAATGCAGATAGGGCGAAAGGGGGCGCACTTCTGCGGAGGGGGGGGCATTTCCGCGGAAGGGGAGGAACAAAGCATAATGAGCAAAAAAAAAGACATCATTATTTGCGTAGGTAAGAAAAAGGTACTACCTTTGTCGAAAATTAAGACCTATGCTGCTTTCACACACGCCTACTGGTGGAGCAACTAGTTGGGTCTAGTTTATCTAGTTGAACTAGTTAGGCATAGAGGAGAAGGCACAGTATGGTCAAACGGTTTGTTCCAAACCGTCGCGGGTGGGGACACCCACGCCCCCAGGCGGCGGATGTGCTGCTCTCACACACGCCTACGGGTGGAGCAACTAGTTGGGTCTAGTTTATCTAGTTGAACTAGTTAGGCATAGAGGAGAAGGCACAGTATGGTCAAACGGTTTGTTCCAAACCGTCGCGGGTGGGGACACCCACGCCCCCAGGCGGCGGATGTGCTGCTCTCACACACGCCAACGGGTAGCGGACAATGTACAAGCCAATATATTATAAGCCAATACATTATAAACCAATATAAGCAAATCATGTATCATTCCAAAATGAAACGAAATCTCTCTTTCTTTGTTGCCGCTCGCACCTATTTATTAGCGGGGGCGCGGACATCGGTCTTGGTGGGGGTTATTATGACCTTGCTTGGGGTATTTGGAGGAGGCACTGACCTTTGGGCGGGGGACTTTACGCCTGCCCTATTCACTGTTCGAGAAGGCAAGCAGGTATATTTCTCGCAAGGGAATCTGCAATGCACCCTTACTGCAACCGACACGACTTGGTCATTTGCGGAGAACCAATATGATATGTTGGGTACGGACAATGTAAGCGGAGGAACGGAAGACTATGACAAAGCCAAAGGCTACACAAAGGCCGGTACTGCTCTCGCCGACAAGATAGACCTCTTCGGTTGGAGCGGGAACAATGAAACTGCGAAATGGGGTATCAGCACCTCTATTAACGCGTCCGATTACTCGGGGGATTTCGTGGATTGGGGGTCGAACACTATCGGCATTTATGCGCCCAATACTTTCCGCACACTGACTTACGATGAGTGGGAATATCTGCTAAATACGCGCACCAATGCAAGCGAAAAGAAAGGCATTGCCCGTATCAAATTGAATGATACGGAGTTTGTGAATGGGTTAATCCTTCTGCCCGACAGTTGGACTTGCCCGACAGGTGTAACCTTCCAGAGTGGTTATGCAACTTATGGGGGCGTAGGAGCCTACGCTACTTACCAAACATTCACGCTTGCCCAATGGCAGCAATTAGAAAAAGCAGGTGCGGTATTCTTGCCTGCTTCGGGAGAGCGCGGCGAGTTGAGAATGTACGATGTGCAGGGCTACGGTCGCTATAGGTCTGCTACGATGTTCGACTCGCCCCACTCATATATCCTGTACTTCTACTCGCTTACCGCGAAGATTATCAGCAGCCAAAGCTACATTGCGCAAGCAGTCCGCCTCGTGCAAGACTATGCACTACACAGCATTACTACCTCGACATCCGAACACGGCTCTGTTGCGGCGGGTAAGGCGACGGCATTAGCCGGCGAAACGATTACGCTGACGGTTACGCCTGACGCTTACTACGCACTGAAGTCGCTCACTGTTCTGCAAGGTACGACAGAGATTAAGACGACAGCAGTGGAGGGGGCAAGCAACCAATATACATTTATTATGCCCCCGGGCGAAGTGAACATCACTGCCAAGTTCGAGAAACTCACCTCTGCCTTTACGCCTGTCCCATTCTCTATCGCGGCAGGTAGGCAGGTGTATTTCTCACAAGGGAACCTGCAATGCGCAGGCGTAACGAGTGGCAGTTACAAGTGGTCATTCGCTGAATACCA
>CAVFIY010000356.1:0-2241 GCA_963622435.1 Bacteroides uniformis
TCCGCCACCTGGGGGCGTGGGTGTCCCCACCCGCGGCGGTTTGGAACAAACCGTTTGACCATACTGTGCCTCATTTAGCATTATGCATTATGCATTGTGCATTGTTATGCATTGTGCCAACCTCTCTAACTCCTCTTTGTTCTTCTCGGTCATGCTGCTGCGAATGGATACGACGGGTTCTACGATAGTGATGCCTTTCATCTGCTCCAGCATACCGCGCATGATACGCGCTGCCTGCGGTGCCCAACTGCCGTTCTCCACCAGCCCCACGGTGCGCGACTGATACGCTTTGATTTGCAACTTGTGCAGGAACTGATGCATGGGCGGGAATATATCCGCATCGTAGGTGGAGCAGCAGAGAACCATTCGGCTCATGCGGAATGCATCTTCTATCGCCTCTGCCATATCGTCGCGGCTGAGGTCGGCTACTGCCACTTTCTTCGCACCCTTCTGCCGCAGCACCTCGGCGAGATAGAGGGCAGCCGCTTTGGTGTTGCCGTGAATGGAGGCGTATGCCACCAGCACGCCGTCTGTCTCGGGCTGATAACTGCTCCATATCGTGTATAGCCGCACGGCTTCTTGTAGTTTCTCGCCCTCCAGGACAGGACCATGCAACGGCGCAATGGTCTGAATATCGAGCGTGGCGGCTTTCTTCAGCACATTCGAAACGGGCAACCCATATTTGCCGCAGATGTTGAAATAGTAGCGCCGTGCCTCGCACGCCCAATCATCGGGGTCTGCGTCGTACACGCCGAATTTCCCGAACCCGTCAGCGGAGAACAGCACTTTCTCTTCGGGGCAGTAGGTCATCATCACCTCCGGCCAATGCACCATCGGAGCAGCAATGAAAGAGAGCGTCACCCCGCCCAAGTCTATGCAGTCCCCCTCTTTCACTTCCTGCGTGTGTGCAGCAATTGCGCCGAACTGTGCCAACATAGGCAACGCCATTTTCGAGGCGACGAGGGTGGAGTGGGGATATTTAGTGAGAAAGGCTTTTACGGAACCGCTGTGGTCGGGTTCCACATGTTGTACGACGAGATAGTCGGGTTGTCTGCCGTCGAGGGCAGCCTCCAACTTGCCGAGCCACTCATCCGTTTTGCGTGGGTCAACGGTATCCATTACGGCGATTTTCTCGCCGACAACGAGATAACTGTTGTAGCACATCCCGGCAGGCAGAGCATACTGGCTTTCAAACAAATCCAACTCCGCATCATCGCACCCGATATACCGAATAACATTTGTATCCATATCTTTTTCGTATTTGGTTAGTTCTATTTGGATAATTTCTATAACGATAGGGAGAACCCCTATTTAGATAATTTATAGTGAGAAAAAAAACACCGGTGAGCATAGAAGAACACCGGTGAATAATAGAAGGTGTCAGTGAGAGACGATTACAGAATAGCCTTGCGAATAGTGTCTATAATGTATGCTACATCCTCGTCGCTTACCATAGGACCCGACGGCAGACACATACCCACTTTGAATAGTGCCTCGCTCACGCCGTTGGTATAGGCGGGTGCGTCGCGATAGACAGGCTGCTTGTGCATAGGTTTCCATACAGGACGACTCTCGATATTGGCTTGGTCGAGGAACATACGGAGTGCCTCCACATTATCATTCGGCTGGCAATCAGTGCGCAATGTAGCGGCTTGGTGGGTAACACCCGCTGCACCGCCTACAGCACCTTGCACCGCCACTTCGTAGGCATGCTCTTGTCCCGCAATGCGCAGAGCAGGGTCGAGTGTAATAGTATTGAGCCAATAGTTGCTGTCGTATTCAGCAGCGGGGTTCTTATGGAAGGTTATACCGTCTATCTTGGAAAATGCCTGCTCGTACAGGTCAGCAATATGCTTGTGATGACGGATATGGTCTTCTACAACGGTCATCTGTCCTCGCCCGATGCCCGCACAGATATTCGACATACGGTAGTTGTAGCCTATTGCCTCGTGCTGGTAATACGGGTACGCCTCACGAGCCTGCGTGGCATACCACATAACCTTCTGTTTGGCTTCGGCATTCGGACATATCAGCGCCCCACCGCCGGAGGTGGTAATCATCTTGTTTCCGTTAAACGACAGCACTCCATAGTCGCCGAATGTACCTAACACTTGCCCGCAGTAGCGGCTGCCAAAACCCTCTGCTGCATCTTCGATAACCGGTATGCCGTACTTGGCAGCGATATGCAGAATATCATAAATACGATAGGGCATACCATAGAGTGCCACAGGGATAATAGCC
>CAVFIY010000357.1:0-2241 GCA_963622435.1 Bacteroides uniformis
CATACGTGTCGTATGCATAATCCGCGGGAAATGTCATACGCTTTGCCGGATAATTATACCCACTAATAGAGAACACCGATTTATACTTTTCGTAAAAATCCAACGCTCCATTCATATACGACAGAAATGCAGGTGATGTCTGCAAGTCATCTTCCATCACTATCACTTTGCCGTATTGCTCCACCACATCAGTTACACCTTGTCGCACAGACAGATACAAACCTTTATTTTGTTCCGATTCGTGAATTACTACTTCACCACACCATTGTTGCGAACGAATCAGTTTTCGCACTTCAGTTACACGCCGTTTTATCTCTTCTGTGGCATTTTCTTTCAATCCATCGGCATAGATATGCAACACACTCTCACACGCAAGTTTGTTTTGTTGCAGTGCCTGTAAAGTCTTGCGGGTATGTTCCGGACGATTATATACAAAAAGTGCAATGGGGGCGAGCGACATAGTAATTATTTTAGAAGCAATGAACCAACACGGTCTGCCAACACAGAATTATAGAATTTATAGGAAGAGGTGAAAAATTGGTATTGATAGTTATTCACCACATCTTGTACAAAAGAAGTAGGCGGCGTAAAACCACGCTTGCGTGCAAAGAGAATATAATCAGGGATTATCCCGCGTAGCACTTCCTTGAGGAAATACTTCGGCACGCCATGTTTATATTTGATCTCCATCGGGAGTGTTGACACGAACTCTACCAATTTATAATCCAATAGCGGGCTGCGTATCCCCAACGAATTCCCCATACCTTCCCTATCCGATAGATAGAGATAGGCGCGTGTCATAATGTTGTCTATCTGGAAATCGTACACGCCATCTATTTCCTGTCCTAACGGCAAATTAGGGAATGGCATATTCAGCGAAACATCTTTTATGGAAAATGTTTCGTTTTGGTAGGTACAAGTAGCGTCCTGAGCAAAACGATAGTAGTCGTTTCGCATCCAGTAGCACAACGACTTGTCATTTATCTCATAAGGATGATTGGCATACAATATCTTTCGCCAATTATGTGCCAAGAAGTGAATATATTGTTGCTTATGTTTCTTTAGTGGGAACAATGACTCATGATAACGCCGCACAGCGTATGACTCTCCAAGACTATTCCAATAGGGATAGCCATAGAATATCTCATCGCCTCCCATTCCGCCAAGTAGCACCTTAAATCCAAGGTTACGCACTTTCTTGTAAAGAGCCCATTGAGCGAGTGCTGCCGAATCAGTGATAGGTTCATCGATGTATTGCGTAAATTCATCGAAGCAATCATTAAAATCCGACTCATCCAATTCTATCTCATGGTAGATAAATCCTTGTTCTTTGGCAAATTGTTTCGCAACGCTGCGCTCATCGCAATCAAATGTTCCCTTATAGCCGGCTGTTATCGTATGCACCTCATGTCCGCTGTCTTTGGCAAATTTTGCCACAAGACTGGAGTCGATACCGCCACTCAGCATAACAGCTACAGGCACATCGCTCCGCAAACAGAGTTCCACTGACTCACGCAACAGTGCCTCTGTCTTTTGTTTCGCCTCAGCAAATGAAATATCGGTTAGCGCATTGTTACGAAGAATATGCCTATCCCAATACCGATAACGCCGACGGCCATTTGCATTAACCAACAGATATTCTCCATTTCCCAAACGCTTAATCTGTCGGATATAAGTTTTCTCATTGTCTATCGGTCCCGTATAACGAATCGGGGACACCAATTGCTGAATATCAACTTGAGGCTGTTCAATATATTGTTGTAGTATAGCTTTCAACTCGGTAGAGAATACCACACCACAAGGAATTTCGGCATAATAGAGCGTTTTTTCTCCTATCCTGTCCCGAGCGGCAAAGACTTCTTGTGTTTTTGTGTCATATAAGCAAAACGCAAACATACCTCGAATATACTGCAAGCAATCTGCGCCATATTCTTCGTATAGATGAATGATTGTTTCCGAATCACTCTCGGACATAAACCGATGTCCTTTCTCTATGAGTTGTCGCTTGAGTTCTACATAATTGTATATCTCCCCATTGCAAATCAAGACAAGCGAACGGTCTTCGTTGAACAAGGGCTGTTTGCCTTTTTCAATCCCGATTATCGAGAGTCGCACTTGTCCTGCCACATAATGCTCATCGTGCCATACGCCTTCATCATCCGGCCCACGATAGCGCATGGCATTATTCATTGCTTTTATGCGTTGCACATCTTGTTCTGTGGTATGCGTATACCGATATAC
>CAVFIY010000358.1:0-2208 GCA_963622435.1 Bacteroides uniformis
AGTTTGACCCGCCATGACGGAGAAGTTATGCTTGCCTATCTTCTTGGCGTAAGTAATGGTAGTTTCCTCCAAGAGGGAACAATCACGCTCCATAGAGGACGAGATGTAGTTCTTCTCGGAGTAGTTGTACGAAGTATAGGTATTCGGATAGGTGAAGTTACGCTCCCGAATCAGCGCATAGTCCATAGAGAAACTCGGGCGGATAGTCAGCCCGTCGATAGGCTTGATTTCCAAATAGATGTCCCCCACGGCACGCTCCGTCTTCTTCGACGGCTCGTTGTTGTACACCATTTGGTACGGGTTCGTCACATTCTTGAAGTTCGAGCCTGCGGCATAGTGTCCCGACAGGTCTTCGCCCTTGATATTGGTGCTTCCCTCGGGGTAATAGACAGGATCCCATTGCCCCATTGCCATGGCGGCAGAGATAACAGATGCGCCTGCGGAAGAACTGTTGTTCATGGCATTACGCCCCGTAGAGGTCATAAAGGACAGGTGTTCGCCCACTTTTAGCCACTTACGGATTTCATAGTCGGAGTTCAGACGGATAGTGAAACGCTTGTAGTCGCTGCCGATGATTGTACCCTCCTGCCCGAAATAGTTGGCAGAGAGTGCGTAATGCCCCTTGTCGTTGCCGCCGTCCATACTGAGGTTGTAGTTGTGCATGAAGGCGTTCTTATGGAAAACCTCGTCCTGCCAATCGGTCTCTTGGGAGGCATAGTCGAAGTTGGTGGGGTAATAGACAGACTTACCCAACTTATAATCTTTCAGCCACGCGGCAAAGCCGTTCCGGTTGTAGTAGGCTATCTCCTCTGCACCGTTACGCATCGCACCGATACGCAACTCGGTTTCCGCCTGGCTGCGAGAGTTCATCAAGTCGAGTTTCTTCCATCGGTTCTGGAAGCCCCAATAGGCATCGAAAGTGATAGTGGGTTTCAGACCGCCGCTGTTGCCCGTTTTGGTCGTTACGATGATGACACCGTTCGCTCCGCGCGAACCGTAGATAGCGGTGGCGGATGCGTCTTTCAATATCTCCATGGATTGGATGTCGTTCGGTGCGAGAAACGAGATGTCGCTCGTAATGACCCCGTCGACCACATAGAGCGGGTCGTTACCGCCGATAGCAGAACCGATACCGCGAATACGAATGGTGGCTGCCTCACCCGGCTGACCGGAGTTAGTGGTTACGGTAACACCCGCAGCACGACCTTGCAATGCCTGGTCGAGTCCCGACACAGGGGCTTTGACCAACTCGTCGGCACTAACGGAAGTAACCGCACCTGTGAGGTCGGACTTACGCATCGTACCATAGCCCACGGCGACTACCTCCTGCAGCATGACATTGTCGGACTGCAAGGTGATACGCATGGGAGAGGCAGTGGCTTTGACCTCTTGGGACTTATAGCCCATGAAAGATATTTGGAGGATGTCGCCCGCCTTGGCTTGGAGAGCGAACTTACCGTCGAAGTCCGTGATAGTGCCGTTGGTCGTGCCTTTGACCATGACATTGGCACCGATGACGGGGTCGGGTTCGCCTTCGGCATAGACCACGCCCGTGACGGCAAGCGACTGGGCGAACAGACTATACGGAAAGAGAATCGCAAACAGTGCGAATAATAGGGGGGGGGTGTTTCTAAACATATTCGTAGGTATTTTCACGATATATTTGTATTTTGCGGTTAGTGGAGGCGACTTTTATATTAAGGTGGGATGCGCCTCGGTTGCTCTTCGGCGGGTTGTTTCCGAAAAGCGGTGCAAAAGTAGTACATTTATAGGAGAATAGCAAGTTTTGAAAATATGCTATTTAACATACTCTTTATTTTTTCGCCTTTTTACTGACTACTACACAGGTGGTATTAGTTTGTTGATTTTCTTTGTATTAGTTTGTAGTATCACTTTCACATCACGGGTGTATTTGCATAGTGGTGCAAGCGAGTTCGTGTCGTAGTCAGAATTTCGGCACTGTCGTAGAAATATGTTTTATAACATACCTTCCGATGCGGTATTTTTGCAGCGGGATGGCATTGAAAAGCAGGGAGGGGACGGGGAGGCTTGGGGTTAGGGTAGCACAAAAGCATTATGAAGTCGGGTTTATCCTCCGTGTATCCACCGTGTATCTACCGTGTATCTACCGTGTATCTACCGTGATGGTAGGGGGATTGGCGGCTGATTGGCGTGAGGAAGCCCCCCCCCCAAGCCCATCCAGGGGAG
>CAVFIY010000359.1:0-419 GCA_963622435.1 Bacteroides uniformis
GTCCGTTGCCCCTGCGGCTCGGGGGACTTATCTGTTGTAAGCTTCTCACGGCTGTATCATTTCCAACGCTTTGAGGATTGCGGCATTCAGTGCCTCCTCACGAGTGGGGCATTGGCTTGTGTGCCAATCTTGCATTCTCGTGCCACGCTTGATTGTAAAGCAGCGATACCATTGCTCCTTTGTGTTGTAATCGTAGCCGCAAGTGCAGTCAATCAAGATGTCTTTTTTCTCTAACCAATCAAGCACCTCGTGGTAGGTGGGGGCGGAGGTGTATGACTTGCTCAAATCCGCAAAGACGGGGCTATCCTCATTGCCCTCTACTACGCAACTTGCGCTCTCTCGGTCGGTGATTAGGCTTGTATTACCGTCAAATGTATCGTAGTACTTTGTCGCCCAAGTCTGCGGGTAGCCTTTGGCTT
>CAVFIY010000359.1:508-2207 GCA_963622435.1 Bacteroides uniformis
CCCTCACAAACTCACTGTCGGCTCTTGCAGGGTCTGGGACATCGTTCCAATCGTTGCAGCCCATCATGCCGAGCAGCAGCTCATAGTCGTTCCACGTCAAGTTCTTTGGCATGTCCTCTCCGTAGTGCAAGTGAATAAACTCTCTCAGTGCTTGGCGGTATGCGCCTCGTGCTTGTATTACATCGTTGTAGTTTGCCATAGTTTAGTCCTCCTTTCCGTTGTTAGTCGTTGCCTGTTCTTTCTCGGTCTCGGCCGAGAACTGCTCCATCAGTTTCTTGTACTTGGGGTATATGCGATTTCTACTCTCGCCCATAACGGACTGCGAGTCTAACTGTGCTTGGGCGTAACCCAATGCAAAACACTCTCGGCCGTACCCATCCAACATAGTCTCAGCTTCGGTAGTCTCTTCGGGGTTGTTCGCCCACATAAAGAGCGCTATCTCCACTCGCTCCAAGCGTTCGAGCCGCTCCTCAGGTGTGTGGAGCTCGTGACGGAGGTTTTCGTAAATCCCGGCAAGCTCGTAGCTCGCCTTTAGTTCTTCTTTGTTCATTGTGCTTGTTGTTTTTGTCTTTGTATTTTCATTTTTTGAATGTTGTCTATGCGTTTCTCTATTTTGTCAAGTCCCCACTTGGCGTATAGCCAAAAGGCAAGTGTCCAAGACGATACAAACAGTGAGAATTGAAGCAGCAGGCAGAGCAGCCAATGGGCGTTGTCCTCGGTCTCGCCCGCTATGGCGAGGAAACCGAACATCATAAGGGTGGCGCAGAGCGCAAGGCGTGCGTGGTAACGCAGGCGGTAGGGTCGGATGGGTTTCATGGGTGATATACTTTTACTTCGTCGTGGTTTTGGAATACGGGTTTGCGTATCTGCTCTATCTTACAGCGCAGGATGTTTATCTGCTGTTGCAGGTCGTGCCAACGGTCGCCCGTCGCCTGCTCCCGCTCAACGAGCAAGTCGTCTATCTGCTGCTCAATGGCGGCGATACGAGCGGCAGCGGCGGCTTCGTAGGTTTCTTTTTGTTTGCGTTTCTGTTTCATCTTGACAGGGGTGTAGCGTTGCCGAGCGAGCGTACGCAACCGCTCTTGGTGGCGGAGGTAGTACGCTCGCTGATAGGCAAGGAAGTGTTCTCGGTTACGGCTCATCGGGTATAGGCGTGTGGGGATGAGCGGCAAGATAGGCACTGTCTATCCAATACTTGGCGTAGGGTTTGCCGTTGGTTGCCTCGGGCTGCGACATCATAATAGGCAAGCCTTCGTCGTGGCGAAGGATGTATATGATGGCGGACAGTCGAAAGCAACCACACATATTCAACGCCTCAATAGGGGTAATGGTATGCCCCGAAAGCAGGTGCTCACGAATGATGAACAACTGCGTGTCGTGTCGTTCTGCCATAGTGCTAACGGATTGTTGCGGTTTCGTCTAAGAAGATTTGGTAGTAAGTATGCCCATCCACATCGGTGGGGAGAGGCGACACAAAGCAAGTGGCGGACTTCTTTGCGCCGAGTTGCGAGAGAATAAGCCGTGCGCCTGCCTTGTTGGTAAAGGCAAGCCTGTTGCCTTTGGTTCTTGTTATCTTGGCGGTGTATGTCTCCGCCTCGTTCTCGACCACTCGAATATATACCTTGGAATGGTCTTCGGTATCGTAGATAAGTGCGACATATAAGCCGTAGCGAAAGCCCATCTCTTCGACAAGCAGGAC
>CAVFIY010000360.1:0-2206 GCA_963622435.1 Bacteroides uniformis
CCTTTACCACACTGTATGCCCCGAATGTGGTTACTATCGTGGTAAATTGGCTATCGAGAAAAAAGAGGCGTAACAAACAGTACAATTCAGGCTCCGCGTAGGGATACTCGGAGCCTGATTTACCCTATCGCTATTTAGTAAGGTACAATTCGAAAGCGCAAAGCTGAATGCATTTATATGCAGAAGCTGTTACAATGCGAAATACGTGGCTTTGCCGCTATTATTTGGTACAAATAATCCTTAATTCATAATTCTTAATTCATAATTAAGATTCTGCACGGGAGTGCGGATGTAGCCCGTGAGGGTTACGAGTTTAACCTAACTTATTTCAATTATGTACAACAACAATGACCAAAATCACTCCTATCATCAGGGAGGCTACCGCAAGGACAATAACCCGCGGGAGCAAAAAGATGTAGTAACCTCGGCGGACGGAGCAAGTGTTCGCCCTCGTTTCAATGCGTATAACCCGCGCGATGCGCGTCCTCGTCAGCGTTTCTCACGTGGCGACGGACAATATGCAGAGCGTGTAGAACCTCGCAACGGCTATTCCGATGGTTATCAGAGCAATCGAGATAATCGCTATCAGGGGCGTCCTCGCTATCAACAGGATGGCGAGCAGGGCGGCTATCGCCCTCGTTACAATGGAGGCTATCAGCAGAATGGAGAGCGTCCGCAAGGGGGCTATCGTCCTCGCTATCAGGGCGGATACAATCAAGATGGTGCGCAGCAGCAGGGCGGTTTCCGTCCTCGTTACAATGGCGGCTATCAACAGAATGGTGAGCGCCCGCAGGGAGGCTATCAGCAGAACGGACGCCCGCAAGGACAATTCCGTCCGCGCCCACAGCATAATGCGGGGGTATATAGCGAGCGGAAGCGTCAAACCTATCAGCAGCAATATGAGGACCCGACAAAGCCGATCCGTTTGAACAAGTATCTTGCTAATGCGGGGATTTGCAGCCGTCGTGAGGCGGATGATTTCATTCAGGCGGGAGTTATCTCGGTGAATGGCGTGGTGGTTGATTCGCTGGGCGCAAAGGTACTGCCGACGGATAAGGTGCAGTTCCATGACCAGCCGGTTCGCCGCGAGCGGAAAGTGTATATTCTGCTCAACAAGCCGAAGAATACCGTCACCACAACGGATGACCCGCAAGAGCGTCATACGGTTATCGACATTGTCCGCAATGCGTGTGCAGAGCGAATCTACCCCGTTGGACGATTGGATAGAAATACGACGGGAGTTCTCTTGTTGACAAACGATGGGGACTTGGCGGCTAAGCTGACGCACCCGAAATTTGGTAAGAAAAAGGTCTATGCGGCGCTGCTCGATAGAGACTTGGAGGAGGCTGATGAGGCTGTTTTGCGGGAAGGCATTGTTCTCGACGATGAGAAAATCGTGCCCGATGCCTTAGAATTCCCGAAGGGAGACCGTAAGCACATCGGTTTGGAGATTCACTCCGGACAGAATCGTGTGGTTCGTCGTATGTTCGAAAAAGTGGGGTATAAGGTGATGCAACTCGATAGAGTTAGCTTTGCGGGCTTGACGAAAAAGAATGTCGCTCGTGGCAAGTATCGTTTCCTAACTCCCAAAGAAGTATCGATGCTCCAAATGGGAGCGTTTGAATAAAACAAAGGGCTGTCGAAAGGCAGCCCTTTGTTGTGTAAGTTAAGGTGTATGGGTCAATTTTGACTCGGTCGGCAACCTCGTCGATACTATCGAAATGGTCGATATGGAATAGGTCTTTGCCTACCCAATTCCAAAACCTATTCAGTGCCTCAAGCACATTATCTATAAGTACGCGCGTGCGTGCGTAGTCTTTAATGGACTTGTCTTGGAGAACACGCTTTGCCTCCTGCTCAAAACGCTCCGCCCCGTGCTTGCCACTATACCGAGCAAGTACCTCGCTTGCGATAGCGTCATCGTTGCCCTGCAGGTCGGCATAGTTTGGGTCATTGACCACATCGTTCCACATCGGTGTGTCTTTGAGCAAATCGACAATAGACTGCCAAGCCTTGCGGTTCTTTTGCTGCAACGCCTTTGCCCACAAGTGGGTGTATTCGTGGATAGGGGTGTTAGGGTTAAGACCACGAGCGGTGATGTAAATCTTGCCGTTACGAACAAAGCCAAAGACTACTCCGCTTGAGGTTCGGAGGGATTGAGGGGTGCTCCCGCTATCTCCATTGCTTTGAAGCTGATTTCGTTGGC
>CAVFIY010000361.1:0-2192 GCA_963622435.1 Bacteroides uniformis
AATTATCGCCGATTATTGCACATAAACCGCATTATTAATATTATTTTACTTACAACTTACAACTTACACGCTACTGCTTTTATTTTTTTGTTACTATAGTGGTAGTTGGATTGGATGATATAGATATTATAGTTATTATAGATATATTATAGATATTATAGATAGATATTATAGATATTATAGATAGATATATTATAGATAGATATTATATATTCTAGTTTTATCTAATAATTATTTATCTAATTAGTTAGTTATATAGGTAGTTATAGCGGTAGTAGTATAGAGATACATATATTAATAGTATATATCTATATCTAATATATATAGTTATTTATTACTCGGTATCATATCGGTATCATATCGATGAATGTATTTTCCTTTTATATACTATATTTTACTAATTGACAAAATGATAGTAGCGTGTAAGTTGTAAGTTGTAAGTAAAATAATGTTAATAGCCCACAAAGTAAGAATACTTTTATAGTAATTATATTTGAATGTTTTTTTTCGTGTTTTGGAGGGGTATACTCTCCACAGAGCATTATATATTACTGTCTGTGGCGACACGCCACAGACGATAGCCGTCCGTTGAAAGGGAGTTGCTGTGAGTTCCAACACGCTGGTGGACGCAGGCAAAGTATAGTCAACCGTTTTGTTCCAAACCGTCGCGGGTGAGGACACCCACGCCCCCAGGTGGCGGATGTGATGCACCTGTTTATTATCACGATACAATAGTATTTCTCTTAGGCAAGAGGCGAAAAAAAAGGGACGGAAAGGGGCGACTTTCTTGCCGTTATCGGCAAAAAGTAGTATCTTTGCAGCGTATTTGATACAAAACTTGCCGATATTTATGGAATACATCTCTGTCAGTCAATTCGCCGAAAAGTACGGCATCAGCGAGCGCACAGCCCGTAATTACTGCGCCACGGGCAAAATAGAGGGGGCTTTTCTCACAGGCAAAACATGGAACATACCCATGGACTCTCCTCTTCCCGCCAAAGGCAAAACAAAAATCTCTCCTTTGCTCGCCCGCTTGCGGGAGGAGAAAGAAAATAGACTCAATGGGGGAATATACCACCGCACACAAATAGACTTGACCTACAGTTCCAATCACATCGAAGGAAGCCGTCTAACCAAAGAACAGACACGCTATATCTTTGAGACAAACACGCTAGGTATCACAACGGAGAACACGCGCATTGACGATATTCTAGAAACAGTCAATCACTTCCGTTGCATCGACTATATCATCGACCACGCTACCGAAAAGATAACGGAGGCACACATCAAACAGTTGCATCGGCTGCTCAAGACCAATACTTCCGACAGTCTCAAAGCGTGGTTCGCTGTGGGCGACTACAAACGCCTGCCCAACGAAGTCGGCGGAGAAGCGACGGTACAGCCCAAGGAGGTAAGAAAAAGCATCCAAACTTTGCTCACGGCATACCATGCACTAAAGGAACCGAGGTTGGATGATATTCTGAATTTTCATGTGCAGTTCGAGCGTATTCATCCCTTTCAGGACGGTAACGGTCGTATCGGACGCTTACTCATGTTTTGGCAATGCCTGGCTGCTGCCGATACCGCCTGTGTACCGTTTATTATCACCGAAGACTTACGCCTGTTTTACTATCGCGGCATTCAGCACTGGGGACAGACAGACGGCTTCTTGTGCGACACCTGCCTCACCGCACAAGACAACTACAAAGTACTGCTAGACTATTTCCAAATTCGCTATTGAGTTGCAGAAACAGGAGAGCAGGCAGGGTTGTATAGTGCCGGGCAAAGTTCAGAGTTTCTCAATACAAGCAAGCGAATCTAAACTTTGGGAACGGACAGTGGCGGCGCATGACACGAATTGACATAAAAAGCATATTTGAACTATATTTGAGTATATTTGTTTGTAAAAAAGGAAACAAATACATGAAAAATTATATCAAATAGATTCAAATATACAGAGTAGCAAAAACCTTTTCAACGGACGGCTAACGCCGTATGGACATAAATTGACATAAAAAGAACAAAGAAAACCCTATTATCCTCCAAATACACGAAAAATTATTCAAATAGATTCAAATATGGCATTTAGGTCAAATCGCAGAGTGTGACAGGCGTGAGGGGACTCGGCACGGTAGGGTCAACCGGTTTGTGCCAAACCGCCGCGGGTGGGGACACCCACGCCCCCAAGTGGC
>CAVFIY010000362.1:0-2191 GCA_963622435.1 Bacteroides uniformis
AAAACTACCTCATAGAAATACTAACTAATGCTAATTTTTGATGCGGTTGCCCTGACAATATGGAGGGCGGAGTTGTCTATGTTCGAGAAAAGTCGTATCTTTGCTGCCTCATTCATGAATAACTATATAATAAGGAATGTGAGAAGTATGGATTGGAAGAAAGAAAGGAATGTGATAAATATGGATTGGAAGAAAAAACAGGCTGCAAGTTGTGCAGAGATTAGTGTAGAAAAGGTGGGGAGTGGTGCGGAAAATAGTGCGGGGAAGGTTAGTTCCTGTGCGGAGAATAGTGCGGGGGAGGTAGATACTTGCGCGGGAGGAGGTGCAGGGCTGGTGGGGAGTTGCGTAGATAGTGGTGGGGGGAAGGCGACGCTGATACTCGATTTGGGCGGGGTGATTATGCAGCACAATATCCCCGGGTGCAAGGCGCGGTTCGAGGAGTTGCTCGGGACGGAAGCGGTGGCGAAAGTGCTTGGCATGGACAGTCATGCCGAGGGACAAGCGCACAGCCTGATGGAGCAATACGAGGTGGGGCTTATCTCCACCGATGCGTTTGTGGACACCCTGCTCGGCTACGCACGCCCCGGGACGACGGCGGATGATATCCGCCGGGCGTGGCTGCTGATGCACGCCGGTATTCCCGAGGAGCGGCGACAAATGCTGCGCACCTGGAAACAAAAAGGACATCGGCTGTTCCTACTCAGCAACAACAACGACCTCCACTGGACGGATGTACAGACACGCTACGACCTGTCGATGTTCGACCACTGCTTCGCCTCGCACCTGCTGCACTGCGCCAAGCCCGGGCGGGAGATATTCGCCATTGTGGACACTTACCTGCGCACACACGGACTGCCGCAGCCCTACCTGTTCGTCGATGACCTGGAGGCGAACCGGCTAGCCGCAGCGGCGTTCGGCTGGCAGACATTCGAGTCGATGCAGCAAGTGGATTGCTTCATTCGGGGATAGTCTATGGCGGGCATTTATATCCATATCCCTTTCTGCAAAAGTCGCTGCAAGTACTGCGACTTCTACTCCACCACGCTGCTACAGAGGCGGCAGGCATACATAACGGCACTGCTGGCGGAATACGACACATTCGTTCCGCCCGACGGTGCGGTGCCTGCGGAGTGCGCCTCCCTTTTTGCGCCGACGGAGATACAGACCATTTACCTCGGCGGCGGGACACCGAGTCTGCTCGAGGAGGACGACCTGCGGCGGCTGGCAGACAGGCTGCCCTTTCGCACCGCGCGGGAGGTAACGCTCGAGTGCAACCCCGGCGACATCACTCCACGGAAAGCCGCGGCGTGGCGTGCGCTCGGCATCAATAGGCTATCGATTGGCATTCAGTCGTTTAACGACACGCTGCTGCAGCGCATCGGGCGGCGACACACGGCGGCAGAGGCACTCGCGGCGGTGCAGGTTGCCCGAGATGCGGGGTTCGACAACATCTCCATCGACCTTATCTACGGGCTGCCCACCCTACCCCACGAGGACGGGTTGGCACTGCTGCAGGCGGACATCGACACCGCCCTCGCGCTGTCCGTGCAGCACCTCTCCGCCTACTGCCTGTCGTACGAGGACGGCACGCCGCTCACCCGTATGCTGCGTCGGGGCGAGATAGCAGAGACCGACGAGGACACCGAGAACCGTATGTTCGACCTGCTCTCGGAGCGTCTGACAGCGGCGGGTATGGAGCATTACGAGGTATCGAACTACGCCCTGCCCGGATACCGCTCGCAGCACAACAGCAGTTACTGGAACGGCACGCCTTACCTGGGTCTCGGGGCGGCGGCACACTCCTACGACGGCGTGCGGCGGTGGTGGAACCCCGCTGACCTGGAGGCGTATATCACGCAGAGTTTGGCACACTCTTTGGTGCGGGAAACAGAGTGCCTCACGGCAGACGACCGCTACAACGAGGCGGTGATGCTCGGTCTGCGCACCTCGGAGGGAATCCCCCACTCGCTCCTGCGCCGACCCGAAGAGGCGACGCCATACCTCGAGCGGGGACTGCTACGGTTGGTGGGCGAACCGCCACGCCTGGTCGCCACACGAGAGGGGGTACACATACTGAATCGGATAATAGAAGACATGATGGAATGACAACAATGGTGGCGTAGGGGAGTTGGCAGAGTATAGTCAAACGGTTTGTTCCAAACCGCCGCGGGTGGGGACACCCACGCCCCCA
>CAVFIY010000363.1:0-2191 GCA_963622435.1 Bacteroides uniformis
TGATTACCAATACTATGCCCTGCATTCACCACTTGTTGAAAGACCTCGGGGTGCTTCACGGCGTTCTCTCCCACCATGAAGAAAGTGCCCTTTATGCCATACCTATCCAAAATCGCCAATACCTGAGGCGTCACCTCAGGTATCGGACCATCGTCAAAAGTCAAATAGACCGCCTTGCGATGTGTATCCATGCGCCATGTGATGCCCACATAGAGGCGCTGAAACCACATCGGAAACTGATAGAGAATTCTCAATGTGTAAACTTAATTCTATTTATACCTATGTAGATTAGTAAGTTCGTAAATCCTGCCCACCACACCAATTAATGCCCACCGCACCAAACTCCTACCCACCACGGCACAACCGTGCACCTCCGCCCCACTTACAAACTTACAAACTTACAACTTATCTTCTTACTCCCACGCCAATGCCGAAGCGCCCAGTACGGCGGCATCTGCCTCTTTGAGGTCGGAGAACAGCACTTTCACTTTGTTCGTCCAGGTGTGCATCACCTCTTCGTTGAGCGTCTTCACAATCGGGTCGTACAGATAGTGTCCGCACTTCGCCAGTCCGCCGAAAAGGATAATCGCCTCGGGGGCGGAGAACGCCACAAAATCTGCAAATTTCTGCCCCAGCAGTTTGCCCGTCTCGTCGAAAATCTGCTTTGCCACCTCGTCGCCCTTCTCCGCTGCGTCAAACACATCTTTCGAGGTGATACTCTCCAACGGGATAGTACGCAGAAGTGTCTGTTTATCAGTCATTTCCACTATCTCTCGGGCTGTACGCGCCACGCCCGTCGCAGAGCAGTACGCCTCCAGACAGCCCCGTTGCCCGCAGCCGCAAAGGCGTGCCTGCGGTCCGTGTGCCACCTTGGTATGCCCCAGTTCGCCTGCGAAACCGTCGTTGCCATAGAGCAGTTTGCCGTCAATCACAATCCCCGCTCCTACGCCCGTGCCAAGGGTAATCATGATGAAGTTCTTCATGCCTCGTGCCGCGCCGTAAGTCATCTCGCCGAGGGCGGCAGCGTTGGCATCGTTGGTCACATGGCATGGCAACCCGAAGCGTGCCGTCATCAGTTCGCAGAAAGGCGTAATGCCTCGCCACGGCAGGTTCGCAGGGTATTCGATATTGCCCGTGTAGTAGTTCGAGTTCGGCGCACCCGCCCCGATACCGCGGAACATCTCCGCCCCGCCGAGCGGCTCCATTATCTTCTGCGCCTCTGTGTAGAGAGCGTCTATATAGTCCTGAATTTCAGCATATTCCTGTGTCTTGATAGAGGTGCGTGCCAGCACATGCCCGCGCGCATCAATGATTCCAAGCACAGAGTTTGTCCCGCCCATATCGAGACCCAAAACATACGGTTTTTCCATATAAGTATAGATTATTTAGGTGAATAAAATTCCTTTTCCGTCCCCATTTGGCTCACACCCATTCCTCCTCCACACACAATTCCTTTCAAGCCCCTCATTCCATTCAGTCCCCTCAACACTCTAAATCAGCCCACAAAGTTACACTATTTTTCCGACATACACAAACCCTAACGCATTTTCGAGTAACATTATCAATGCTGACACTTTTTCGACGGACGGCTATCGCCGTATGGACATAAATTATCCATAAAGACAAAACGGGTATTTTTTATAGACAAATATAGTCAAATATGATTCAAATAAAAGAAATTACCTTTGTGATAAATTAATGACAATACGGCGATAGCCGTCCGTTCACAAGAGGTAGGTCTGCCCGTTGCGTACAGCGGTAACCGACTCGGGATACCCCTCCACGAACCACACGAGGAACGCCGTGTAGTCTATCTTGTCTTGCAGCAGGCGTTCACGGCGTACTGCCCATTCGTGTTTGAGTTCTGCTGTGCCGAGCGCAAGCAGCGATTCTATCTTTTGGAACATCGCTTCGGACTGCTCGGGGCGGAAACCGTAGGTCAGGTGATAGCGGTGTTCCTCTTCTTCCAAGTAGTGTATGCGCCCGACAAAAGTGTTGCAGCGGATAGCAGGCGTACCCAATACCGCTGCCTCGGAGGTCATGGTCTGACTGTCGCCGACGAACATCGTGGCGTAATACATCAGCGAGTGCGCTTTCTCGGGCGACACTTTTAGTTGATATGGCAGGAACTCCTCATCGATGTTCCGCTCGGTGGTGATAAACACCCGCCCGTGCTGCCGCAGATAGTCCA
>CAVFIY010000364.1:0-2183 GCA_963622435.1 Bacteroides uniformis
GCTTTACGGATAACAAGACCACTTTGGACTTGGAAGACGATGCTGCGCATATCAACTGGGGCGGCAATTGGCGTATGCCGACAAGTGCAGAGATTGATGAACTGCTCAACAACTGCACTTGGGAATGGACAACCCAAAACGAAGTCAACGGTTATAAAGTAACAAGCAAGGCGAACGGCAACAGCAACTCCATTTTCCTCCCCGCGGCGGGCTATCGCTACGGCACGAGCACCAACGATGTCGGCTCGTACGCCTTCTACTGGTCGTCGTCCCCCTACGAGGACGACTCGCGCAGCGCGTGGAGCCTCGACTTCTACTCGGACAGCCGGTACAGGTACAACAACGGTCGCTGCTATGGTCAGTCTGTCCGCCCTGTATGCTCATCCACTTCCACAGCGAATTATGTGACGCTGACGCTCTCTGCAGATGGCTGCGGGAGTGCGAATGTGATACGCTGCAATGCGGGACAACAAATCCAAGTAACGGCAGTGCCTAATGCGAATAGTCAATTCTCAAAATGGAATGACGACAACACCGAAAACCCGCGCACGGTTACAGTGAATGAGGATATGACCCTCACGGCGATATTCGCCACCACGCCGTCGGAGATATGGAAATTCGATGTGTATGAAGATTGCAGTCAGAATGGTTATGAAACAAGTCCTGCGCCTGCCGGTGTAGAAGCGGTTGACCTCGGTTTGACGAGCAAACTGCTTTGGGCATCGTGCAATGTAGGTGCCGAGAAGCCCGAAGACTACGGCAACTACTATGCGTGGGGAGAAGTATTGCCCAAAGACGACTACTCGTGGGCAACTTACAAGTATGCCAATGGCAGTTCCTCAACCCTCACCAAGTACTGTACGCGAGAAGATTTTGGCGACAACGGCTTTACGGACAACAAGACTACTTTGGACTTGGAAGACGACGCTGCTTATAAGAATTGGGGCGGCAATTGGCGTATGCCGACAAGTGCAGAGATTGACGAGTTGCTCAACAACTGCACTTGGGAATGGACAACCCAAAACGAAGTCAAAGGTTACAAAGTAACAAGCAAGGCAAATGGCAACAGCAACTCCATTTTCCTCCCCGCAGCGGGCTATCGCGACGGCACGAGTACCGACGATGTCAGCTCGTACGGCTACTGTTGGTCGTCGTCCATCCACGGGAGCAACCCGAACCGCGCGTGGAGCCTCTACTTCTACTCGGGCAATCGGTACTGGTACTACGACGATCGCTACAACGGTAAGTCTGTTCGCCCTGTTTGCTCATCCACTTCCACCACGAGTTATGTGACGCTGACGCTCTCTGCAGATGGCTGCGGGAGTACGAATGTGATACATTGCAATGTAGGGCAGCAAGTACAAGTAACGGCAGTGCCTAAGGCGAATAGTCAATTCTCAAAATGGAATGACGACAACACCGAAAACCCGCGTACGATTACGGTGGATAAGGATATGACACTCACAGCGATATTCGCCACAACACCGTCGGAGATAGGCAACGCCTCTTCTTCTGATATGGATGCTACTCCACGCAAAGTGATTGTAGATGGGCAGGTGCTGATACTGCGAGGAGAAAAGACCTACAATGTGACAGGGGTAGAGGTAAAATAAGACCTCCCCGCACCCCTGCAAAGGAGGGGACTGCAGAAGATACGAGTGTAATGGGCTGTGCTTTCGGGCGCAGCCCATTTTATTTGTGTAGGGGGGGGCAATGCACAATGCTGAACGCACAATGCTAAATGGCACAGTATGGTCAAACGGCTCTGACGAGCCGCCGCGGGTGAGGACACCCACGCCCCCAGGCTGCCGGATGTGCTGCGTGGCTTTTTCGTCGCGGGGGAGGCTGGATGTCTGGGGAATCTGGATTTCTGGGGCGTGGTGGACTCGACAACGCACAGTCAAACGGTTTGTTCCAAACCGTCGCGGGTGGGGACACCCACGCCCCCAGGCTGCCGGATGTTCGGGGCGGCTAGATAGGCTAGAGGGGCTAGAAGATATAGTTGATATAGCTGATATAGTTGATATAGCTGATATAGCTGATATAGCTGATATAGCTGATATAGCTGATATAGTTTATAGTTAACCTAGTTGATCTAGGGGAACTAGTTGAACTAGTTTGCATTGTCGGGTTGGCATTGTGCTTTTTAACTCTATTTGGCTTGCAGGGGTCGAAAAAAAGCA
>CAVFIY010000365.1:0-2182 GCA_963622435.1 Bacteroides uniformis
GGGGTGTATTATACACTTATGGGAGAGAAAGGTAATTTGTAATGTGTAATTTGTAAGTGTAAGTGCTTTGTATATTAATTATAATTTCTTATGCGTCAATTGATTTGTCCTCGTTGTGGTGCAGCATTTGTCTGCACGCATGATATTCATTGTCAGTGTGTAGGTGTGCGTCTTTCCCATGCAGCTCGTGCATATATTGCTGCCAACTATTCTGATTGCCTTTGCCGCAGGTGTTTGGAACAAATCGGCGAGCAGTTCCCAGGGTGAATAAGTTTATAATTCTGCCTATGGCTAATACGCCACTCGTTCACAAAAAAAAAGAAAACGGAGTTCAGAGCAATAGGGAACTTCCACTAATACGCTATTTTACATAATCATCATTATAACCGTTTCTGTATAATACTTTCAGACAGACGACTAACACTTACTTTTGGGTGGAACGGACGGCTATCGCCGTATTACCGCTAATTAGTCATACAGACAAAGACTGGCTTTTTATAGACAAATATTACCAAGATTATCCAAATATACCCCAAACCGATACAGCGGTTGTCGTCTGTGGCGATACAGCGGCACCGTTGGTTCAACCAACGATGACATTGGAATCGGTTTTGCGGATGAGGTTTTTCAGCACATCGCCGGGACCGAACTCATAGAACTCTGTGGCACCTGCGGCAATCATATTCCGCACGGTTTGTGTCCAACGCACGGGGGATGTGAGTTGCGCTAACAGATTGTGGCGAATCTCTTCGGGCTGCGTATGCGGACGAGCGTCCACATTTTGGTATATAGGGCAATGCGGAGTATGAAAATCCGTCTTCTCAATCGCGTGTGCCAGTTCTTGGGCTGCAGGCTGCATAAGCGGCGAATGAAACGCCCCACCCACTTGCAGACGCAATGCACGCTTTGTCCCCGCGGCTTTCAGTAATTCACAGGCTTTCTCCACACCGTCAATCGAACCAGAGATAACCACTTGCCCCGGGCAGTTGTAGTTAGCCGCCACCACGCAATCCGTGACTGTTTTACATAATTCCGCCACCTTCTCGTCTTCCATACCCAATATGGCAGCCATTGTTCCTGCTTCTATCTCGCAAGCGGATTGCATCGCGTGCGCCCGCTGATTAACCAATAGTAATGCGTCCTCGAAACGGAGTGCGCCTGCTGCAACCAAGGCTGCATATTCCCCCAAACTGTGTCCTGCACAAAACGCAGGACTCTCCGTCGTCTGCATACGAGCAGCCACCACAGAGTGCAAGAACACGGCAGGTTGCGTTACGGCAGTCTGTTTCAATTCCTCTGCCGTACCGTCGAACATCACATCCGTCAGTCGAAAACCCAACAGTTGATTGGCTTGTTCGCACATTTCGCGCGCTTCGGGATACGCATCATACAAATCGCGACACATCCCTGTATATTGGGCTCCCTGCCCAGGAAACACAAATGCTTTCATATTTTCTTCTCCTTATATATTTTACACACAATTATTCTCTTGTCCAAAATGGAGTACAAAGGTACACAAAAAATGCGGATAATGCAAATCGTGTTTTATGTGTACATCTTTCGTAGAGTTCTGTCTAGTGTGTAAAAGTCTCGTAGGTGTTGTCTGTATAATAGACTGTGATATGGTCTATCTGCTTTGGGGGATTCAAAAACGGGACTTGGGAGGGGGATGTGTCGGCACTCATACTAATTTTTGTTATCTCCGGCGACACGCCGGCGGTTGCGCTATTGTCAGAAGTGGGTTCGGACTTGGGTAATTGGATTGCCGGTTCCTCCTTGCAGTCGTCAAATATCGTCAAGTCTGGCGTATCGTTGGTAGAACGGTACATACTGCCCACACCCAATATCAACCAGTCGGAAGAAATGGTGTGGTATCGATTCAGTACTTTCTGCAGGACATCCAAACTCGGTTTGTTTCTGCCACCAATGATATTGGATATTGTTCCCTGCTGAATACCCACCTCCTGTGCAAACTGCCGTGCATTAATGCCTAAGGTGTTAATAATTTTCTCTAATCGTTCTCTCTCGTTCATAAAGTTAGTGCTATTTTAGTCCGTAGAACTGTGAATACACGCTGCAAAGATACGAAAAGAATTTCACATACACAAATAGCAATATCGTTATCGCTATTCACATTCCTATCGTGTTCACAATTCACAAGTTAATAGAATAAGTGTTGTGC
>CAVFIY010000366.1:0-2153 GCA_963622435.1 Bacteroides uniformis
TCTTTTGTAATTATAACCAGCAGATGGTTGAATGTTTAGATGTTCTAGTTGAAGAGACTAATAAAGTTATTGATATCATGTCAAATTTTGAGAATCTAAATCAACGCAAAGAACATATTAACCAAATAATGTACTTAGATAAAATTAATACAGAAACCGAAAAACTAATTACACAAGCATCTGAAATAATCAAACAGATAACGGAGAAAATATCCAGTAAGGAAAAGGAACTACATGATTTGCAATTGAAGACGGATTTATGAATGAATACCATTTGAATATGATAAAACAAAATAGACAACCTTGGCAACCCGGCACAGCCAAAAGCATCACCTTTATTGTCACCAAGGACTGCCAACTTGCCTGCAAGTACTGCTACTTGGTGGGCAAGAATGAGAAAGAGCGTATGCCGTGGAGTACCGCCAAAGCGGCTATCGATTATATACTCGACCGTGAGCAAGACCCGAACTTCGCCTACGAGAGCGTGATATGGGACTTTATCGGCGGGGAACCGTTTCTCGAGATAGACCTTATCGACCAAATATGCGACTACATCAAATCCGAGATGTATCGCCGTAACCACCACTGGTTCAACTCCTACCGCTTCAATTTCTCCACCAACGGCATAAACTACGACAGCGAAAAGGTGCAGCAATTCATCGAGAAGAACAAGCGGCACCTCAGTATCGGTATCACTATCGACGGCACTCGCCGCAAGCACGACCTCAATCGTGTCTATAAGAACTCCGAGCGGGGTTCGTACGACGATGTAGTACGCAATATCCCACTATGGCAGAGTCAGTTCCCGGGCGACGGCACAAAGGTAACCATCTCCTCTGCCGACATCCCCTATATCTGCGAGTCGGTACTGCACCTCTACGACCTCGGTATCCATCAGGTGAACATCAACTGCGTGTTCGAGGATGTATGGAACGAGGGCGACAACCTGCGCTTCGAGGAGCAACTGATGCAGTTGGCAGACACCATTATCGACAGCGGACTCTACGAGGAGTACGCCTGCTCGTTCTTCTCGGAGAATATGGGCAAGCCGCTCGACTGCACCCTGCAGAACCAGAACTGGTGCGGAGCAGGCAAGATGCTCGCTATTGACGCTGCAGGTAATTTCTATCCCTGCACCCGCTTTGCGCAGTACTCCCTGCGGGACAAAGAGGCATGGATAATAGGCAATATCCGCGATGGTATCGACAACAACCGCCTGCGCCCATTCCTGACGCTCGACCGCTGTACGCAGTCCACGCCCGAGTGCGTAGATTGCGAGGTGGCAGAGGGCTGCGCATGGTGCCAAGGCGAGAACTACGATGCCGCCAAGACGCACACCGTCTATGAGCGTGCCACGGCTATCTGCCTGATGCACAAAGCCCGTGTGCGTGCCAACAACTACTATTGGAACCGCCTCTACCGCAAACTGGAACTCGAAGGCAAGCGCGAAGAGTTTGAAGCCCAACAGAACAACAAACGCTCCAACGACATAATCTGCTAAAACCACTGGGGGCGTGGGTGTCCTCACCCGCGAAAATAAACTGCCAAAGAAAATAAGAATATGAAGAACTATATGCAATACCTCGTTATCCTCTTGGATGACACCTCGGTCGCCTACTGCCATGCAGATAACCCGCTTACCGAACGACACTTGATGCCGCTCGATACGCTGCACCAAGCCATTCTGTTTGGTATGAAGCAGAACCTGATGATTCAGTATGTCTATCCCGACTACGACCTGCCTGCCGAATACAACGAACTGATAGAGAGCATCGACCATGTCAAGATTGGGCGGGATGTGCTGGTTTATACCGATGTGCCTGCAACCGTAGCGGGCAAGAACATCGTCTTGCGCCTCACTGTCGCAGACTTTATCCGTAAAGTGTACGACATCGCGCTGCTCCTGCCTCAAGTTGCCCGCCTCAATATCTGCCTCACAGACATAGAGCATTTCCAAGACACCCAAATCAACGACTACAAACAGGCACTTGATACTCTCGGAAAAGTAATAGCAAACCTATACAGTAAGCAGGAATCCAATACTGCAAGCCCCCTCCTTGAGGGGGTTGGGGGAGTCGTCAATCTCTTTGACCGCCTTCTGCTAACTACTATGCACAACTGCGATGCAGGCATAAGCAATATCACTGTTGCGC
>CAVFIY010000367.1:0-2137 GCA_963622435.1 Bacteroides uniformis
GATGCTCAATATGAGTTGGTTTCATTGTGTTTTGTATTTGATATTAAACAATAGATAGTATTCTTCTAATTAGGAATTAGGGATTAGGAATTAGGAATGGAAACTCCCACGACCCCCTCAAAGAGGGGGACATCAGTGCATTCTTCTCCCCTGTTCAAAGACCTATAACCACCACCGACCTCTGCCCTAGCGAGATGGACATCAGCACATCCGCTATCCCCTCCTCTGGAGGGGCTTGGGGAGGTCTCATTGTGCATTGTGCAACGAACTCGCCCACAAAGTTATTACTTTTTTCTTGTTCCTCCAAACATTTCGGCAAATAAAACTTTTTTGTTTGCTACGCCTAGCAAAACGCATGACACCTATACACAAGAAAAAAGCCGTCATCGCGACGCGACGGCTTGCGGTATTGCTCCGCTAACGCTCCGTAATACACAAGAAAAAAGCCGTCATCGCGACGGCTATTTTTCCAAGGTATTAGTCTGTTTATTTAAGGTACAAAAAAGATTGTGTTGTTGTTTTGATTTCGAGTGCAAAGGTACTGCTTTTTCACCACTCCCACAATAGCAAATTCTATGTTATGTAACACCTATTTGGCTAAAAACGCACTTTTTGCACACTTCAGCCTCGTCCTTCCACGCTTTTCGGACTATTTCTTTGACGATTTGAGCAGTTTTCAGGGGTTACTCCGTCAGTGCTACTTCGGAGTTTTTTTTCAACGGACGCCTATCGCCGTATTACCACGAATTAATCATAAAGCCAAAGACGAGCGGTTTGCAAGCAGCAAGCATTTCTATTATTCTCATAAAGCCTTCCACTGCTTCACGACTCATCGAGCAAGCCCCCTACCGTCTTTCCAACTCTATCACCTCCAAATCTTTAATAGCAGTGCCGTCGATAGTGAAGCGCAGGAGCGTCTGCACCGTCTGCCACCCTTGCGTACCCGCAGCCCCGGGGTTCATTGTCAAGAACCGATAGACGGAGTCGTACTGTACCTTTAATATATGGCTATGCCCGCACACAAAGAGGTCTATCCTGTCCTTGGTTTGCGTGTCCTGTGTATCCGCTGCCTCTATATTATAAGGTGTTTCCGCCCCATCTGTCGCCTCTATATTATAAGGTGTAGCCCCCATTCCAACCGCCTCCACACTCTTGCGGAACATCGGCAGCAGCCACGGGTTGTAATGCCCGGGATAGCCCCCTATATGCGTCATCAGCACCTGCACGCCCTCCACCCGAAAGCGGTAGAACTCACTGAGCGAATAGCGCACATCGCCCCCGTCCATATTGCCATAGACAGCCCGCGTGGGGCGAAACTCCCGCAGTGCCTGCAGCACCTCCATCGAGCCGATGTCGCCTGCGTGCCAAATCTCATCCACCTCTCGGAAGTGTTCCAACACGCGCTTATCCAAATAGCCGTGCGTGTCGCTCAAAAGCCCTATGCGTGTCATGCTATTTTCGAGTTACCCGATTAAGAACTACACCCGACAGAATCAGGCACACCGCCGCAACGCTCAACAGGAACACCGCGTCCCGCAAGTCAATCACCCCGCGTGCGAGGCTGCGATAATGTTCCTGCAGCGTCAGCCAATACAGCACAAAGCACCCCAATGCCCCTGCGATGAAACAGACTATCTGACTGCGGCTGCAGGTGGCGGCAAGCATACCGACAGCAAGGAATACCACAGAGAGCAGCACCAGCCCCACGAACGACCCCAGGAACGCCCCGCCGTCGATATTCCCTATCGGCTCGGCAATGGCAGCAACGAGGAAGTAATGCACCCAACAGGGCAGCAGCGCGATGAGCATCAGCGTCTGTGCCGCCGCATATTTCGCCCACACAATACGCCCGAGCGAGATAGGTTTCGAACGCAGCAAGTCCCACATCCCGCTCTGTCGCTCTTCGGCAAAGAGACGCATAGTCAGGGCGGGGCATAGCAACATCAGCAGCCACGGCGAGAGTTGGAACAAGCCGTCCGCCTGCGCATAGCCCGAATCAACGATGTTCCATTCGCCGGGGATTACCCACAGGAACAGACTGATCGCAAGCAGGTACAGCCCGATAACGATATAAGCCACAGGTGTGGTGAAATAATAACTGAGTTCCTTTCGGTACATAGTTGTTTTTATATTACAC
>CAVFIY010000368.1:0-2133 GCA_963622435.1 Bacteroides uniformis
GTCGTCGTCGATAAGCGTAATGGCATACTTCACATCCTGCACGAGGCGGACGGCTTGTCCGAGGTGGTGATTGACATAGTACACATCTGCTTTACCCGCGTAGAAGTGCAAGCAGTACGCATAGACCACATCCTTTATGTTAGATAACCAGTAGTTGCCGAAAATCTGCTCGCTCCTTACATTTGTCCCGGCGCGTTCTCCCGTAGCAGGCAGGAAGACGGCGCCTGCCGCCTCCAGTTTCTGCCAGTCGGACAGCGTCAGGATTTGGTAGTTCGCATAGCCATAAATGCTACCACCGGTTGTCTCCAAGAAGCCTGTCTTGAACGACACATCTGTCGGGCAAGTCCAATCATCGGGCAGCAAGATAAGCCCGTTGGCGTACTGCGTGCCATCGGCGTTGAGATTGATGCGGGCGACTGCGACACGCTCCTCTGCATTCTTCCGAAACTGCAGTATATACTGCCAGTCATAGAGGCACGGTGTGTGGTAGGTGTTGGGTGCATAGGTGCCGATGGGGTTCTGCCCCCAGTCCACGAAGTCGCCCTCGTAGTCGTCAGAGGAAGTGGAAGTGCCTATGCCCCACGGCGCTGTCGTGTAGTTGCTGCTCCAAGCGAAGAGGTCTATCGTGTCGGCAAGGGCGTTGTTGCGGATATTGTCCGTGCCGAGCATATCGGTTTGGTACTCGGCAAACAACCATACGGTGTCGCGCGTGGTAAGCCCCGCGCACTGCAGGTTGCCCGGTGCAAAATATATCTGCTTGCCCGCCGAATTGACTGTGAACGGGGCGGGGGTGAAGTGGGAGGCGATGCGTTGAAATTCCGCCGTTACGGTAACCGCCCCCACTGGCATTACGAAGGTGTATTGGTTGGTTGTCTGCGCAACAGCGGCGGTCGGCACCTCCGTCTCGCCCTGCATGACATAGAGTTTTCGGAGTACATAGTACGCCTCGGAGTGGACTTGCAGCGTAACCGTCTCACCGCCTACGGCTTGGGTCTTGTCCGCCGACAGCGAACCGTGTGCAGACGTCTGAATGGTAATGGCGTAGATGTCCTGTACGGGGCGCACCGCCTGCCCGAAGTAGCGAGGGTTGTTGCCTTGCACAAATTCCTTCGAGGTGAGTTGCATATAGCAGGCATTGCTCGGCGTTTGGGAGAGCGAACTCGACCAGTAGTAGCCCTCGCCGGCCTGATAGACGGCATCGCCGTCGCTTAAACCAGTGGTGGGAAGGAATATGGCGTTTCCGTTGGAGGCGGTTACGGTATAGCCTTTGATATTGGTGCTGTTGTAGTTGTCTGTCCATTCCCACGTGCATTTGGTGCGCAATTCCTCCCACTCCGCTTGGGTAGGGGTGCGCCACGCGTTGCCCCAGTTTTGGGTGGCGGCATCGTCTGCGGCTTCGAGGGTGGTGAGGTTATCCACCTTGCCAAAATCGCTGTTGGTGCAATATTTGGTCATGGCATTATAGGAGGAGCCGAAGCGGTATGTCGCCCACGAGTAGGTGGCCCCCGACTCGATAGCGCCCCAGGCATAGCGGTCGCCCGCATTGGCGGTGGAGGTCGCTCCTACATTGCAGGTTGCCCACCGCACACTCAGTCCCATATCGACCGAAGTATATGTGGCCGCCGCTGCCGACAGTGCAACAAGCATTGCGAGGAGAAAAATAGTAGATCTTTTCATAGCAAAATAGGATTAAACAATGTGGTGAAAAATCAGATTGGGAGAGAACGCTACTCTCCTGCGTAATAGGTCAGTTGTTTTTTCGCCGCTACCGATAGGCGGTAGTAACGTAAAATTTCAGAGATGTCCTGCCCCAAAAAACGTTAAGTTTTGCTTATAACGTCTAAATATGTCTGCCTCGCTCTATCCGATGCGTTTTTACGCCACAATCCCACAATTTTCTTCATTTCGAAACAAAGATAGCGTATATATTTTGAATGTGCAACTTTTTTGCCAGATTTTTCAAGGTAGGGACGCGGCGTAGCGCATTCGCCGGCGGCGTTGTTGTTTCAGAATTAGTGATTTGTGGATTTGGTGAGTTGGATAATTATTCATTCTTAATTATTTATCATTGGTTATAATCGCTTGATTATCAATTAATTGCCCCCCCCCCATTGCTGGGAGGAGGGCAAGTTC
>CAVFIY010000369.1:0-2131 GCA_963622435.1 Bacteroides uniformis
GCCGGTGCCGTGTCGGCACAGACGATAGATTCAATGCATTAATTTTATTGTCCCCGGCGACACGCCGGTAATTCTTCATTCTTAATTACCTAAAATGAGAGTATTATTATTAAACGGCAGTCCGCGGCAGAACGGCAACACCACCATTGCCCTCACAGAAGTGGCAAACACCCTGCACAAAGAGGGCATAGACACTATTATGGTACAGATTGGCACACAACCCGTGCGAGGGTGCATCGGGTGCGGCGGGTGTGTGGAGAAAGGGCGTTGCGTCTTCTCGGACGACCTCTACGACCAATTGGAACGGATACTCGCCGAGGGCATCGACGGTATGATAGTCGGCACACCCGTCTATTACGGCGGTGCAAACGGTTCGCTCTGCGCCATGCTCGATAGGCTGTTCTACTCCTGCGGCGCACGCTTAGCGTACAAACCTGCGGCAGCGGTGGCAGTGTGCCGACGCGGAGGTGCCGGTTCGGCGTTCGACAGACTGAATAAGTACTTCACTATCAACAACATGCCCGTCGTGCCGTCCCAATACTGGAACAGCGTACACGGTGCCGCCAGAGGGGAGGCGGCGCAGGACCTCGAGGGACTGCAGACAATGCGTACGCTCGCACGGAATATGGCATGGATGCTCCGTGGTATGCGCCCCGAAGACAAACCTGCCCCCGAACCTAGACAGAGGACAAGTTTCATACGATAATATATATCTTTTAACCAAAAACACCGGCGGTGGCGGCGGGGACGATAATCCCCCCCTGTAAACGGACGCTACGCGTATTGACATAAATTATAATAAATTTATCTCGCCAAATACACGAAAAATTAAATCAAATATTATCATGAAATATATTGGGGAATATATTTGAATTATATTTGGAATATATTTGGATAATTAGTGATAATATTTGTTTCCACAAAAAACACCATTCTTTGTTTAATGAGTAATCAGTGGTAATACGCGTCAGCGTCCGTCCACAAAAAAAAGAACTTATTGTCCCCGGCGACACGCCGGTAATTCTTAATTCTTCATTCTTAATTCTTAATTATAAGAAGTTATGTGCATAGACAGAACAGACAATAGCGAACACGACTACGAGACACATATAGAAGAGGTGAAGCGCGACAGCCGTTACCTGCAACTGCTCAGCGAGAAGTTTCCCGACAGCAAAGCCGTTATCACGGAGTTGATTAACCTGAAGGCTATTCTCTCGTTGCCCAAGGGGACGGAGCATTTCGTCAGCGACTTGCACGGCGAGAGCAGTGCGTTTATCCACATGATCAAGAACGCGTCGGGCGTGGTGCGGCACAAGTTAGACGATCTCTACGCTGACACACTCAGCGAGACGGAGAAGCGTGCGCTGTGTGCCCTTATCTACTACCCCGACGAGCGTATCGAGTGCGTGAAGAAGAGCCTGCAACAGCCTGTGGAGGAGTCCCCACAAGCACTGCGCAGTGGGTTGGACGAGGGGATGGGCGAGTTCACCCTCGAGGAGTGGTATCGCCGTCGGCTGCACCAAGTGGTGATGGTGGCGCGTGCCGTAACAATCAAGTACAGCCGCTCGAAAGTGCGCAAACTGCTGCCCAAAGACTATGCTTACATCATCGACGAGTTGCTCCACGAGTCGAACATCGAGAGCGACCGTGCCGCCTACTACAACGCCATTATCGACGCTATTATCAACACGGGTTGCGCCGAGAAACTGATTATCGCCATCGCCTATCTGATACACAGTTTCACCATCGACACCCTGCATGTGGTGGGCGACATTTTCGACCGTGGTCCGGGGGCGGCACAGATAATGGATGTGCTGTCCACCGTGCGCGACTACGACATCCAATGGGGAAATCACGACATCGAATGGATGGGAGCCATGGCGGGTAATCCTGCGCTGATTGCCACCGTGCTGCGTGTTTCTATCCGCTATGCGAACATCGAGACGCTGGAGGAAGGGTACGGGATTAACCTGCTGCCGTTGGCGTCGTTCGCTATGCAGACTTACCACAACGACCCGTGTAAAGTGTTTCAAACCAAAGACTTTGAGCATAATCCGCGCTTGACGCGTTCGGCTTCGCTGATGGCCAAAATGCACAAAGCGATATCCATCATTCAATTCAAATTGGAGGG
>CAVFIY010000370.1:0-2126 GCA_963622435.1 Bacteroides uniformis
GACTGGTGGGAGCCGACTTTCTTGGAGGAGATGGCACAACTGATACACAACTATCCTAATGCGGGGCTGTATGCGACGAACTATGTGTACTATAAGCCGCGAAAGACGCATACGGCGGTTGATTTGCCAACGGGGTATATCAATTACCCGCAAGCGTATCTCCATAATGTGGCGATGCCCGTATGGACGGGAGCGGTAGCCATGCCTCAGCGTGTATTCGATGAAATGGGCGGCTTTCCGGCAGGGGTGCGTTTAGGGGAGGACTTCTTGCTGTGGGCAAAGACGGCTATGCACTATCCGGTGGCTTTTCTAGACCAACCGCTCGCGTATTACAACAACGATGTGCCTGCCGCCTTGCGGGTGACTCGCCACCTGTATGCACCGGAGCAGACCATGTTCTTTCTGCTCGATACGCTTGCTCCCGAGAGCACCCTTTCGGTGGAATGGAAACAACTATTCGATCGACTTCGTGTCGGCGGGCTGTTGGAGTATTGGCTCAGTCCGCAGTATCACGACCGAGCAAAAGCCGAACTCGCAAAAGTGGATTGGGCGCAGCAACCGAAGGCTGCCGCTAAGCCATATCATATTCCGATTCCGCTATTGCGCAGTTGGCGAGCAGCGCTACGCTTGGCAAGCCATTGTAAGCAACTATTCCTACATAAGATAAGACTATGACGAAAGTAATTATCAATCCGGGTGGCGACATCTTGTACAAGAGTTTCTATGTCTATGCATTGGAGCAGGCTTTCGGAGCGCATAATGTGTCGTATTCGTGCGCTCCTTTTGTGGACTTGCCATTAGCAACTCGCAATAACAAGGATATGCTATTTGTCGTATCGGATGGCGCATATACTGAGGAAAAACGCTACTATATCGCTTGCAATGATTTCTATCAAATTAATGAGGATGCCTACAATTGGTGCGATGTGTATGGGAGCGTAAATGCGAATTTTGCGCTGACCGACCCGAAATACCACGCCAAATTGGTATCGCTCTGTCCTTCGTTCGGCATACAATGTTGGGGTGCGCTGACTACCTTGCGTCGTGCAGTGTCGGATTACCGAACGGAGTGGGGGAGCGTGAAAAAGTTTCTGGGCAAGCACTACCGATTGCTCCGCACACGGCGACCGCTGAATGAATACTATCAAACGGCTCCTGTAGATAAGCAGAACATATTCTTCTGCAGTACGCTATGGTACAGCAATGAACAGAATCAAAACGATACAGGGGTGAACCTAACCCGAGCCAATTTTGTGCGGGCGTGTCATGCTATCCCGGACTTGCTATTCACAGGAGGTCTTGTTCCGCAAGACCACAATCGAAGTTCTGTTAATAAATTCCAAGATTGTATCTGGGGGGGGTAAAAATGAGTGAATGGCTACAACGAACCAAACAATCGGCAGTGGTGTTTAATACCCCGGCGTTTTGGAATTGCCATGGGTGGAAGTTAGGCGAGTATTTGGCGATGGGTAAATGTATCCTTTCGACGGCACTGAGCAACGACCTGCCTTGTCCGCTCGAGTATGGCGTGAACATCCACTTTGTAGAGAATTCCGAATTGGCTATGCGTGAGGCGCTGTGTTATATCTTATCGCACCCAGACTATCAACATACCTTGGAGCAAGGGGCTGCGCACTATTGGCAACAATATGGCACGCCGGAGGCGGCATTGCGGCTGCTGAGAATCATATAGAGCTGCTGTAATTTCATTTGGACAAACATCATTTCTATTCGACATATTTTATGATTTATGCTCCTGTTTTGATACCGACGCTGAACCGATACGACCACCTTCGGCAATGTCTTGAATCGCTGTCCCGCTGCTCGTGGGCGGATAAGACCGATGTGTTCGTGGCATTGGACTACCCGCCGGAGGCGAATCGAGAGAAGTATGAAGAAGGATGGCGGCGCAATCGTGCCTATCTTCGCGCCCTACAGGGGGGGGGCAAGCACGGATTCAAGCATTTCTACCTCATCGAGCGAGAACGGAATTATGGTATCTGGACATCGGGCTACGAGAGCAATAGTGCGGCACTGACGGCGCAAGTGCTGCAGCAGTACGACCGCTTTATCATGATGGAGGATGACAATGTGGTGGAGCCTGCTTTTCTCGAGTTTATGGACAA
>CAVFIY010000371.1:0-2122 GCA_963622435.1 Bacteroides uniformis
GTCCGGAGAGGCATCATTAACGAGAATTATCTCGTATGCGAATGGGTTATAGGGGGGGGGTATTGGAGGTATTCGCAGAAGAAATACCCTGCTGCGTGTTCGCAGTAGCGTCAGCGGTGTTTGTCCCCGCCGCTTGGGCGAGGGTGTTCATGGCCTCGACAATGCGACGCACCAACTCCGCCACCATCTTCTCCCCGCGATAGACGGGAGAGACTACAGATATATGACAATGCGTTTGCGGCATATTTTTAGGGGAGGGGATAATTGAATCGTATTATTCTTGGGTTAGGGTTTGCGTATTGTGTTCGTATGGAGTTAGCGTCTTGCTCTTTGGAGTTAGTTGGATTATGTAATACTATTGCATCTAACGGCTTGCAAAGTTAGTACATTTTTATGATATGGGCAAATAAGGAGAGGATTTTTTCTTGTAAACGGTGCCGTGTCGCCACAGACAACCGGTGCATCGCCACAGACAACCGGCGTGTCGCCGGAGACAATAACCGGCGTGTCGCCGGAGACAATAAACTACTGCGCTGCGGGGAACACTCCGCCGGACGGCTATCGCCGTATGGACACTAATTAGTCATAAAGACAAAGAGGGGTGTTTTTTGGGTAAACAAATATATTCATTATTATCCAAATATGGTTCAAATAAAATTTTTGTCTATATTTGATATAATTTTTCGTGTATTTGGAGTGAGAGGATTGTGCATGATTCTATCCTCATTGTATCCTCATTGTATCCACATTACTTTTCGTACAATAGAACAGGCTAACCACAGGGTAACATCAGGGAAAGAACAGGGAGGCGGTAGGGGCGATTATATCCACGGGTAGTGGGGGCGGAGGGTGGAGGCGGTGGCTTCTATGCGGGCGAGGAATGCCTGCGAGGCAGGGGTGTTGGGGTGCAAGAGGGTATGATGTCTATCCAAATAGAGTTGGTGGAGAGGACGCATCTCTTTCTGCGTTGTTTCCGAGAAGTAAGTCTCCACAAACCGCTCCCAGATATACTCCACTGCCACCGCACTCGGATGCACCATGTCTTCCGCATAATAACGATAGTCCCGCAACTCATCCAACACTATCTCGTACGAGGGGAAATAGGAGACTTGGGGGTATGGTTGTTCTTTGTTTTGCTGTTGTGTCTGTTCTTGTGTTTTGGTTTGTTCTTTGGTTTGTTCTTTGTTTTGCGTTGAAGTTAATGTCTGTGCCGACACGGTACCCGGCGACACGCCGGTTGTGCATTCTATTTGCTCTATGGATAGGAGGAGGGTGGCTTTGCTCAGTTGGTTCTCGTGCAGTCCGTCCTTGATATGGCGAATGGGGGACACCGTGAAAAGGAAATGCTTCTCGGGGTGTGCTGCCACTATCGGTTGCCATGTGGTGACTATCTCTTCTACCGTCAACCGTCGGCGGGTAAATCTATCCGCAGGTATCTTATGGCAGTTCGCCACTACCTGTCCCTCGTACTCATACACCCATGCCGTGCCGAAAGTGATAATCACCACCTGCGCTTCGTTGAATGCCGTGCGGAGGGTGTGCATACTTTTTTCCACCGCCTCTGCCGTCTGCTCTGCTGTGGGATAAGAGAAAGAGCCGTGGTGGTACATCGAGTGGTACAGTCCGCCCCACTCCACCAAGTCGGGCAGTTGATTCTTCTCTGCCAACGACAACGCACGGGCGATAGACAACGGGTTATAGAGCGTGCCGAACGGGTTTGCCGTCACTTGGAAATAATTCTCCTGCAGTTTGGCGGCGATATTGTCCGAGAAGCACGAGCCCAACAATAGCAGACGGTCATCATAGGTTATCTGCCAAGAGGAAACGGGTATATGGATAGGGGTTGTGAGTAGCACTCTAATTAAGAATTAAGAATTAAGAATTAAGAATTAAGAATTACATGCTTTGTGAGGTACGAGACTCTTTGAACGGACGGTTACGCCGTATTACCATAAATTATTCATTAAGACAAAGATTGGTGTGTTTTGTAGACGCTATAGCGATTATAGTTGTTATAGTTGTATAGTCGTTATAGAGCGTGGTGGACTCGGCGTAGCATAGTCAAACGGCTCTTACGAGCCGCCGCGGGTGGGGACACCCACGCCCCCAGGCTGCCGGATGT
>CAVFIY010000372.1:0-2118 GCA_963622435.1 Bacteroides uniformis
TGCTGTTCATATTTTTGTTTTTTGTAGTTATCGGAATTTTATGGCCACAATAGATGTTTCAATATGGGCTGCAAAGTTACGCTTTTTTTGCCGAATATACAAACCGTTCTTTCTATTCTGTCGATTATCTCTGCATACAACAAAAAAGACACCTCCGTGGGGAAGTGTCTAATCAGAATCGTAACGATTACCGACTTTATTAGTAGTTATTCTCCTTGATTTGGAAGTAACTCTGCGGGTGGTTGCAAACGGGGCATACTTCGGGAGCCTCTTTGCCGATGCAGATATGTCCGCAGTTGCGGCATTGCCAGATGCAGTCGCCGTCGCGGCTGAATACCAACTTACCCTTCACATTCTCAAGCAGTTTGAGGTAGCGTGCCTCGTGTTCTTTCTCGATAGCAGCCACGCCTTCCATTATTTTGGCTATCTCCTCGAAGCCCTCTTCGCGTGCCTCTTTCGCCATGCGGGGATACATATCCGTCCATTCGGCGTTCTCGCCGTTGATACCGTCGAGCAGGTTCTCTTCCGTGGTGCCGATACCGTGTATCAGTTTGAACCACAGTTTGGCATGCTCTTTCTCTTGCGCAGCCGTTTCCTCAAAGAAGGCAGCAATCTGCTCGTAGCCGTCTTTCTTTGCCTTCGACGCATAGTAGGTGTACTTGTTGCGTGCTTGCGACTCACCTGCAAAAGCCTCCCACAAGTTGGCTTCCGTCTTTGTTCCTTTTAGTTCTTTCATGTTCTTGTTTTTTGAATGGTTATTGAATGTTCTTTGAATGATTATAGAATGTTCTTTGAATGATTATAGAATGTTCTTTGATTGGTTCTCGATAGAAATGTAATACTATCTACCCTTTTAGATTTAGTACAAAATCTATGCCATTTGTATGTATCTAACCATTTGACTAAAACATTTCCTTCCCTTTCTCAACCGTTATGCGGATAAATGTGTGGAAAGTAGAAATAAAGACTATTTTTTGTGCGAATAGGGCTTGCATTATTCCTACATTCGCTGTACCTTTGCAGGTAATTATTTACGCAACTCCCCCAACCCCCTCAGAGAGGGGGCTATCAGTTTCTATGATGTCCCCTCCTATGGAGGGGTTCGGGGAGGTCTTATTAATTAAATACCATGACTCTTCAGTTTCTCGGTGCTGCCAACGAGGTGACGGGCAGCAAGCATCTTATCACCACCGACGCAGGTAAGCGTATTTTGCTCGATTGCGGTATGTATCAGGGCAAGGGTATGGAAACGGACGCCGCCAATCGGGATTTGGGCTTTGACCCGAAAAACATTGATTGCGTGGTTCTTTCTCACGCCCATATCGACCATTCGGGGCTGTTGCCGTACATCTATAAATTGGGCTTTCGTGGCGATATTATTTCCACTCCTGCCACGCGTGATTTGTGTGCCATTATGTTGCAGGATACGGCGTTCATTCAGGAGCAGGATGTCCGTTGGTATAATAAGAAAATGGATCGCCTGCATAAACCCAAGGTGCAGCCGCTCTACGACAGCCACCATGTCGAGAACTGTATGAAGCATTTTGTGACGATGGGTTACGATAGACGATTTCGGATAGCGGATGATGTCTTTCTTACTTTCACTAATTCGGGGCACATGTTAGGCTCTGCAATATGCAGTCTTGAAATAAAAGAGGGTGGGGAAGTGAAGCGCATCGCTTATACGGGCGACATCGGGCGGGCGAAGAGCCATATCTTGTGTTCCCCGCAGCCGTTCCCGCAGTGCGACTACCTTATTTGTGAATCCACCTACGGCGACCGCCTGCATACAGACATGCTTGCCACTGAGGAGGAATTGTTGGGCGTAGTGGAATCCACTTGCGTCTATAAACGAGGCAAACTGATTATCCCTAGTTTCTCGGTGGGGCGCACGCAAGAGATTGTCTATGTGCTGAATACGCTCTATAACGACGGGCGTTTGCCGCATGTTCCCGTCTATGTCGATTCGCCGTTGTCGTTCAATGCCACGCAGATATTCCGCCTTTATGCCGACAACCTCAATGCCGATGTGCAGGACACGATGCGTTATGACGACGACCCGTTGGGCTTTAATACGCTGCATTATATCACGGACATTCGTGAGTCGAAGGCGTTGAA
>CAVFIY010000373.1:0-2106 GCA_963622435.1 Bacteroides uniformis
GCATTGCCCAATGTATGGGTACAACTCACACCGAAAACAGCCATAGCCCCCACTATCGCCCCACAGAAAATCCTATAATATCCGTTTTGTTTCATTTCTAAGCAAATACACCCCACAAAAACAACGCCAACAAACTCCCACAAAACTCACTCCCTCACAACAACAACCTACCACAGCCGCGCATTACCTTTGGTGCGATAGCGGAAGCAAGTCCCTATCACGGCGCTCACTTGTTCACGGCTGAACCACATCGATTTCTCACCGTATTCAAGGTATTCATGCCGAACGCCGATGCGCCATGTCGAGTGGCGGAATTGCATGTCGAGTGTCAGTTCTTGATGGAGGTATCTATGGTTCCACATCCCGGCGCAGCGGGTCTTGCCGGCTATGCCTTCGGTTATCTCGTAGTACGATTCCCAGTAGTCGGGCATAAAATCGACGCCTATCAGGTTGGTGCGCACGAGGTAGCGGAGTCGATAGCTTGTTTTCTTTCCGCCGAATGAGTAGCTCACAAAACCCATAGCCTGCACCTCGGCGGAAATATCCATGGAGTAGGGTTTATTCACATTGCTCACAATATACCTCGGCATCAAATCCCCCGCCAAATACGGCCCTAAACCTATTTGCCAGCTCCCCCTCAATCTTTTACAGGTTGTAGTTTCATTACTTGTAGTTTTATTATCTACACTCGTTTTCGACCATTTCCACGTATAGTATGCTCCCCAACCTGCATTGATCCCGATAGCGTAAATTTTATTTGTTTTTGGCGTATTATTGAGCGCCAGCACTTGCAGTCCCACTTTCCCCACATGTTCCCATCTCCCCATAAAACTAGCTCCACTATATAAACTATATTCCCTAGCCCCCCTAGATAAACTAGATTCACTAGATAAACTAGATGAACTAGATGAACTAGCTCCACTAGCCCCCCCAGCATTCCTCTCTCTCTTAGTTCCTCTAAACCCCTGCCACCATTCGTTGGCGATACCCACGTTCAATCCGTCGTACCGTAGCGGGCTCAGATATTGGTCTTGCAGCCAGCTGCCCCCCGCCTGCACCGTCAGTATATCCTCATGTTCCACATTTGTCCACCCCTCTTTCGTATCTCTCTCTATCAGCCCCGCCTCTTTTTCACCCCCTATTGTCTTAATTTCTTTTTGTCCATTATTCTCCGCTTGCAAATTTAGCGAAAAGGACAACAAAAATACGAGAAGTCCCGAAGCACTCCCGAACCATCTCCAAAAAAGACCCGAACCTCCCATATAGATACTTGTCAAAAAAGCTATTCCAAAACCCTACCAACCCCTACAATTCCCGAACCACTCCCGAACCATCTCAATACCAACCCAAAAGATTCCCTAAATCAACCCCAAAGAATCCCTACCGATTCCCCGTCGCTGCCCCGAACCCTCGCCTTACTTCACCACGAGTTGTCGGTCACCATTCGCTTTGACCTCGATATGCACCTCCACGGTGTCGTCGGGCAGCAGCCGGTCAATCATCTCAGGCCACTCTATGAAGCAGTAGTTCCCTGAGTACAAATAGTCTTCGGCGCCGAAGTCAATCGCCTCACGAATATCTTTGAGCCGATAGCAGTCGAAGTGATATACTTCGCCCTTGTGCGGCTTTTCCACGTCATACACATTTACGATCGCAAAGGTCGGACTGTTCACCACATCTTCCGTTCCCATGTCCTCACAGAGTTGTTTTATGAAGGTCGTCTTGCCGGCTCCCATTTTTCCGTAGAACGCATACACTCGGTGCGGCTCGGTCGCAGCGAGGATGTCGGTAGCCGCCACAGGCTCATTTTGTTCGTTGAGCAACACCAGTCCGGCCTTTTCGCCTGTTTTTTCTGCTTGTTTTATTGTATAAGTACGCATAATCGTTTCAAATATTCAATTCTCAGCGCGATATTTTGCCTTTCAATTGCTCGTAAATCACTGATCCTCTGTTTGTTCCGAGCAATTCTTGCCATTCCTCCAAATTAGCACAACAAGCTCGCTTCACCGACCCGAAATGTTTCAGTATTTTTGCCTTCGTTTGTGGGCCAACTCCTTGAATATCATCGAGTTGGCTCGCTATTTGAGCCTTACTTCGCTTCAATTT
>CAVFIY010000374.1:0-2074 GCA_963622435.1 Bacteroides uniformis
GTATGGGCGTGAGAATGTGTCGTATTATAACGCGGGAAAAGAGATTGATTTCGTGGTGGCGGAGCAGTGTTTGGCGATACAAGTATGCTGTTCCTTAGTCGATACGGAAACGCGTGAACGAGAAGTTACTCCGTTGATTCAGTTTGCCGCCAAGCATTCGGATTGGCGATTGCTGATTATCACTTACGATGAGGCAAGTGCGATTGCGCAGCCACACGGGAAGGATATTGAGGTGTTGCCCGTTTGGCAATGGCTGCTCGAAGATGAGATGGGAATGAGCAATCCGTAATTCTACAGGCGATAAGTAGGGACTTGGTTGGCATGGTGTTTACCTTAAATGGAACAATAGTGGCGTGTCGCCGGGGACAATAATTTCCTTGTGGACGGACGGCTAACGCCGTATGGACACAAATGGACATAAAAAGCATATCATGATGCAGGGGAAATACTTGCATATATTTCCGAAAAGCAGTAATTTTGCAGCGGATTGGAAATATATGACTTGTCTATGACCCGTCAATGGGTTAGTTGTGACTTATTTATGACTTATTTCTGACTTATCTATGACTTGTAAATGAGTTAGTTGTGGTTTACTTATGACTTATCAGGAATTTTATCGGCAATGGCATTCGTTTGCGTGCTTCAGTACGCAGCAGGTGAAGGCAATTTATCCCGCTTTCAATCGTTGTAACTACCTGCAGTGGCAACGAAACGGATATATCGTGTCGCTGCGGAAAGGGTGGTATGCATTTGCGGATTATCGGCAGCAGCCCGACTATGCGCGTTACTTTGCGGGAAAGATGTATGCGCCGTCCTATATCAGTCTGCACTCGGCTCTGTCGTTCTATGGAATCATTCCCGAACAGGTGGTGGAGATAACCAGTGTCACCACCCGGAAGACGGCAAGTTTTACCAATGCATTTGCTTCGTACAGTTACCAAACCGTGCGGTCGAGTCTGTTTTGGGGCTATACGCCTATGACCCTCTCGGACGGAAAGGTCTATTATATGGCAACTCCCGAAAAGGCGTTGTTGGATTTGCTTTATCTCTACCCGCAGTATCAGACAGAGGCGGATATGGTGGAACTACGGTTGGACGAGGATTGGCTGTCCACTGATTTAGACCGCCGCCGACTGCAAGAGTATGTGGCACGGGCGGACAGTGCTGCACTCGGCAAACGCGTGTCCGTTCTGCAAAAAGCCTATCGTCTATGATTGATTTATCGTATATTCGTGGTTTCTTTCCGCCTGCAATGGCGGAGAATGCACTCTATCAGAAGCATATCCTCAAGGAGTATGTGGAGTTGATGGCGTTGGAGTGGTTGTCGTGTTCTGCCTATTCCGACAAGTTGGTGTTTATCGGCGGCACGAATCTGCGTTTGATACAAGGGATTGACCGCTTCTCCGAAGATTTGGATTTCGATTGCAAGCAACTGAGTGAGAGCGAGTTCGTGGCAATGACAGACGGACTCGTCCGACACCTGCAGTTGCAGGGCTTGCAAGCCGTAGCGAAGGACAAAGACGGTGCGGCACTGAAAGCCTACAGGCGGAATGTGTATTTCCCCGAACTGCTGTTCTCGCTGCAACTGACGGGACATCGTGAGGAGCGTTTCCTGATGAAGATAGAGGCGCAAGACCAAGGGATAGCCTATGCGCGTGAGATGGCGACCGTGCAACGAATGGGCTTTTTCTATCCCGTGGCAGTGCCGCCGTTGTCCGTGATGTTGTCGATGAAACTGTCTGCTCTGCTTTCGCGCCAAAAGGGGCGGGACTTTTACGATACCTTGTTCCTCTGGCAGCGCACAAAGCCGGATTTCGATTTCCTGCAACAGCGTTGCGGGATAGGCGATATGCAGACACTGCTGGCGGCGTTGCAGGATATGGTGGCGCATACCGATTTGTCGCTCAAGCAGCGGGACTTTCAGCATCTGCTGTTCGAGCCACGCAAGAGTGAGCAGATTTTGCATTTTATGGAGAGAATCGGGCGAAGTATATAGATTTAAGTATTCGTTTCTGTTTGTATGTTATTTAATTCCATTGAGTTTGCGGTGTTCTTGCCGTTGGTGTTTCTGCTG
>CAVFIY010000375.1:0-2072 GCA_963622435.1 Bacteroides uniformis
CTCTATGATTACGGGCGATATATCCACGATAGCACTCACATCCGTGTTGTCGGATTGGCTACTCGGATAGGTATTGTTAATGCGTGGATAGCAGTAAGCCGAATAGCCCTGCCGTTGGAAAGTCGTTTGGTCATACGAGGTGAATTCAAATATATCGGTAATCCAATGCGTATCGGTATAGTTGATTTGGTGTATTTCGACCTCGTTCTTGTACTTCAACTTAGCTTGGTCGGTGGTTGTTGCGTCATCGTCTTTCTTGGTGTTGATAGAGTCAATATCCACAAACCAATCATCCCGTGTAAGTGCCACTCCCGTGTTGTCTTGCCGTTTGTTACCAACTGTTCCGACATACAAGTCGTGGGTATGTCCGCACTCATAGCCGCTATCATGAACAGCGAATGCTGAGCCTTCGATGTAGTCCGTTCCGTGTAAGGTATGTGCGGGAACACGATAGTTGCCGTTGTCCCACACACCTGCTGCCTCTTGTTGGCGTTGCAAAGCCGTTTTTCCGTCTTTGGCAGCATACAGAATAACCTTTACACTCTTGCCCGTAGCGTGGCAGAAAACGGCTAAATCAACGGGTGGCGCACATTCTACAAGGTGATTTACTTTTGTGCCGCTCAATGCCTCTACACGATAGCACTGCACACGAGCAACGGGATAGGTATATTCAGTACCTTCCTCATATACATTTGTGTCGTTCTCTAAACCGCTACCCATCATCTTAATGCAGTACTGAACAGAGCGCAGGTCGCCATAAGTGAAATAGCGCAAAGACGGATAAATGTCGTCAAAAGTCTTGCTGCCCTCTCGAATGCCGAACTTGGCTATACCCTCAACCGAATCCACATAGTCCGTCTTGCCGTCATTACCGAAAGACGGCAACATAAGCTTGTTGATATACCGCCCCGATTTCATTCGGTCGGAGCAATAAAAGCGGTGCAGGTTACGATCCGACCCATACGCATACAAGCGGGTAATCGGAGAGCTACTACCAAGCGATTTGGTAATCGTGAATAGGTTGCCGTAGTTGGTCGAGATAGGCAAGTGCGAGGTCTTTCCGTACTTAAAATCGAATGGTATAGTCCGCAGGACATTCGCCTCATTCACACCACAGATATATGGGCGTTTGAAACCGACATAAATCATACGCTCGTTAATCCAAAACTTGGTGTTTATGCCGTCTGTGTCATTCAATTTTACGATAGCCTCCATTACAGAGTTCCCGCTGAAATCAAATTGGAACTTTTCCAACGCAGTGTTGCGCTCCTCGTTGATACTATCCGAGATAACATAGTCCCAATAATCCACGCCTGCCGTGCCTTCCTCTCCGAAACGCTCTCGCAGCACGCAGATAATTCTATCCATTAGCGTCTTTGCACCGCCATAGAAAGAGAACTCGTCATACCCCGTATAGATTATGCCGCTATTGGCTGCCTGCGCCAAATCCCGCATTTGTGTGCAGCCCAACTCGTATTGGCGAGGATAGAAAGTAACTGTATGCTCAAACGCATTGCCTGCGGACATACTGCTCGCAATCTTTTTGACCGTAGGCATTGTGTAGATATAGAACTTCTCGACAAAGTGTCCGCCCTCGACATTCTCTCCTCGAATAAGGTCGGCTATATCAAACTCGACATAGTCACCTGAGTGGAAATCAATCGGTGTAGGGAACTCTATCGTAGCGGTAATGGAACGCTCGCCCATATCTTGTCCGCTATAAGTGCCTTCCATTATGTTGAATATCGGGGTCTTGGTTACAACACCTGTGGTTGCGTCAAGCACATCTCTATATACTTTCATATCCTTGTTTGGTTTCTCGTTAATCTATGGTTACATCGGTAGAAGGGTCATTCACACGGAACTTTACCTTGAATTGTACGCTATCTTGCAGACCACGCCTGCGGAAAGTGGGGTCAGAACCGAATTCCGTGAGATATACGCCTTGATACCCCTTGCGGGTATAACTATCATATACCTTGAGCCATTTGCCTTTTATGCGGTCTATAAATGCGTTGATACGCTCATTTGCCATTCCGTCTTTTGCGTAATAGACAAACTCTACTTCCATA
>CAVFIY010000376.1:0-2065 GCA_963622435.1 Bacteroides uniformis
CCGATACACAGAAGCATCCACATTCGCTGTCAGTCCTTACTGTGTAAAAGTCTATCAGCAACGATGGTACTTGCTTGCGCTTTCCAACGGATATAGCAAACCGTACATCTATGCACTCGACCGCATAGAGGCTTTGGAGGTGCTTGATACGCCGTACGAACTCCCCGCAGGCTTCGATGCAGAGGCGTATTTCCGTCCCGTGATGGGCGTGAGTGGCATGGACGGGAAGTGTGAAATAGTGCGGATAAAAGTCGCCGAATGGCAAGCGCCGTATCTGCGTACGCTGCCCCTGCACCCCTCGCAGCAGGAGATAAAGCCGAAAAATGGGCAAGAGGATAATGACACAATTTTCGAGTACTTTTTAGTACCGAACTATGAATTCAGACAAGAAGTGTTCCGCAATATGAGTGGTATCGAGGTACTCTCGCCGGCGTGGCTGCGAGAGGAGATACGCCAAGAAGCAGAAGCCATTGCTCGACAATATAAGCCCTCTACCTCGAGTGCAGAAGCACCAAACACCAACCACACAAAATAAGAAACAGAAAGAAACGACATTCGATAACAGACTGATTATGAATAACTTTGTATCTATAGATTTTGAGACTGCCAATGGTAACCGCTCGTCGATATGTTCGGTGGGCATAGTGATAGTGAAAGACGGGCAAACGGTGGACTCGTTCTACTCGTTGATTTGCCCAACGCCGAACTACTATGCGTGGTTCTGTCAGCAAGTGCACGGCTTGAGTGCATCGGACACGGACGGAGCGGACTCTTTCCCCGCAGTATGGGCGCAAGCATTGGAGAAGATACGACATTATTTCCCTGACTTTGAGCAGGGTACAGTACCCTTTGTGGCACACAATGCCGCCTTCGACAGCAGTTGCTTGCGTGCAGCATTCGCGGCGTATGAAATGGGCGAGCCTGCCTATCCTTTCCTCTGTACACTTACCCGTTCTCGCCAAGTCTGGAGCGGCGGAAGCCATACACTGGATGTAATTGCCGCTTACTGTGGGTACGACCTCCAAAATCACCACCACGCTCTTGCCGACGCCGAAGCCTGTGCCGCCATCGCCCAAGAGATACTATAACCCTCATAAAAACAAGAGCATAAGAAACACCATTCTTTATAAAACCCACTATAAAATACAAGAATCGTATAAGCACCAGAGGTATTTATTGCAAAAATCCGTGATTAGTCACAGATTTTTGCAATAAATGTATTTACACTGCCGTTTTATGGCAGTAAGGTGCAGTATCTTTGCAGCGTCTTTCAACGAAAGGCGCTGCTTTTCTACATACAAAAGCACACTAAAAACGATACACGCAACCTATACACGCATAAACTATCATGTCTCAATCCACTACTCCTACATCGCTCAATTTTATGCAACTCTTTGAGCGCATAATAGACCTCACTGCAGAAAAGAACTTCGATGAAAACAGCATTGCGCAGGCACAGCCCTATCTGCAAGAAGTTGCCGAGCGTCTGTCCCTCACCGAAGCAGAGGCGCTACTGCTGTCAGCCTGCGTCAATCTCTGTTGCGACAACAGTATCGAGATAGCCGATTTGGCAAAGCAGTTCGGATGTAAGAATATCCGTATTCAGTCCTATTGGGCAGAACTGCTCTCGCTCGATAAGAAACGCCTGCTTGTACGGAAACAAGACTACATTGGCTCGGTAAGTTTCTCCATGCCGCCTACTGTGCTGATTGCTTTACGAGAGAACACCGTTCCCACTCCCATATCGTATGAAGGGCTGTCCATACCCGATTGGTTTGACAAGTTAGCGCAACTGCTCGACAATAAGGAACAAAATCGTCTTTCGTACGATGGCTTTACGGATGAATTAGGTCGCTTGATAGTGTCCAATCCGTCCTTGCCGGTTACGCAGCGTCTGCGTTACTATCAACTCGAAGATGTCGACGAAACAACAGTGTTGTTTCTCGGGATATTGAGTCGCTTTGTGCTGAATAGGGATGACCATATCATACGCCACGACTTAGCAGGCTACTTCGAAAGCCGAGAAGACATACGACATGAGATACTAATTTTGGAGAACGGCGAA
>CAVFIY010000377.1:0-2064 GCA_963622435.1 Bacteroides uniformis
ATTCAAACTTCTAAATACAATGAGTTAGAAAAATTTGTTCATAATAATCTTGACCATTTAACCAAATCTCGCATTAATTCAAATCGAGAGTTCTTTAAGGTTGAACCCCAAGACGCTTTGAATGTCTTTTATGACCTTGCTCCTATGTTTGATGATGCAGTAGTTATAGAATACAAGGACAATAAGCCTATAGAACCATGTCTCGAAGTAACAAAGAAAAAGTTACCCATTGCTCAGAAACGCAGTCGTTTCAAGTTCAGTATGGTAGGCATACCGATAGGCGAGATGATTACCTTTGTGCCGACGGGCATACAAGTACGCGTGGCGAGTGATGACACGGTGGAATACGAAGGGCGCATCTACAAACTATCTCCTTTTGTTGGTACATTCATGCCTGCAGACAAGCGTAATGCATCGGGGGCATATCAAGGGGCGAAATACTTTTCGTATAACGGAAAGATATTGGATGATATGCGCTGCGAGTTAGAGAACCTATAGATTATAAAACATTAAATATCAATACAATGTTGAAGGAAACACCGTTTACGGCAACGCATATTGCGTTGGGAGCCAAGATGGCGGAATTTGCAGGGTTTAATATGCCTATTCAGTACCCTACCGGGATTAACCAAGAGCATCTGATTGTCCGCAATGGCGTGGGCGTCTTTGATGTAAGTCACATGGGTGAGTTCTGGGTAAAAGGCGAGAAAGCACTTGATTTCCTGCAGTATATCACGACGAATGATGTCAGTAAACTCGATGCCGGGAAAGCGCAGTACACATGTATGCCCAACGGTCATGGTGGGATTGTGGACGACCTGATTATCTACAAGTACAGCACGACCAAGTATCTGATGGTGGTCAATGCAGGCAATATCGATAAGGACTGGGCGTGGGTGAACCAACAAAACACCTTTGGGGTATCGCTCGAGAATGCAAGCGACCGCTACGGTCAGTTGGCGGTGCAAGGTCCGAAGGCTACGGAACTGCTGCAGTTGCTTACCGATGCCGACCTAACTGCTATTCCCTACTATGCTTTCCGCGAGTGGTCGTTTGCGGGCGTGCAAGGCGTTATCTTGAGTAACACCGGCTACACGGGTGCAGGCGGATTCGAACTCTATTTCCCCAAAGAATACGGAAAGCAGATTTGGGATGCTATCTTCGAAGTGGGTAAGCCTTTCGGTGTGGCACCTATCGGATTGGGCGCGCGCGACAGTCTGCGCTTGGAGAAGTGGTACTGCCTCTACGGACATGACATAGACGATACCACTTCGCCCCTCGAAGCAGGCTTGGGGTGGATTACCAAGTTCGATGCCAAAGACTTTATCGATAAGGATTTCATGCTCAAGCAGAAAGCAGAGGGTGTGAAACGCAAGTTGGTGCATTTCGAGAGCCAAGAGCGTGCCATTCCGCGTAACGGCTACGAGATTTGTGATGCAGAGGGTAACACAATCGGAAATGTAACGAGCGGTATTATGCTTCCGACCACCAAAGTGGGTATCGGTATGGGCTATGTCAAGACCGAATTCGCCAAGAAGGAGAATATCATATACATTCGGATTCGCGAGAAACTCATCCCCGCAAAGATAGTGTAAACTGCTGATATTCAGTTTCGCGCTATCTATCTTCGGATAAATCGGAGAAGGCAGTCGTAGGAATTTCCTGCGGCTGCTTTTTGTTTGTGCGCACGAAAGAATCTGCAGGATACTATTCCTGTTGCAAGGCTGCGGTAGGCATACGGTATTCACTGCTGTATGTTATAGTTATGTTATACTTATCTTATACTTATGTTATACTTATGTTATGGAGATGGCGGCATTTGGGACGGGGATACTCGGTTACGAAATGGGTTGACTTTTGTTCTATGAGGGGATATGAGCGGGGGGGAAATGGGAGAGGAAGGAGGGCAAATGAAAGAAAAACGCAGGGATTTTCGGTGAGGATTTGCGTATATCAAAAAAAAGACCTACCTTTGCAGCCGATTTACAAAAACACCGCAGTTGACGGATAACTCCTATGCGGCATTAGCACATCGGTAGTGCATCAGCTTCCCAAGCTGAGGAG
>CAVFIY010000378.1:0-2058 GCA_963622435.1 Bacteroides uniformis
TTATGATACTTTGCCCACGACAAGTCTGACAATCAGCAGCAAATGCATCTAATTGTTTAAGCCACTTCTGCAATGCTGTAGCTCCATGATTACTCCCTTTCGCCTCTCGAAGTATCGGAGTCAGTTCTGCGTTACACAAATCCATCAATGAGGTTGTTACACCGTTTTGCACATACTGCCCAGCGGCAAATGCCCAATCCTGCACCAATGACAAGGGCAGCAAGTTAACTATCAAAGCCTCTCCCGTCTCTCGGTTACGCCCCTCGTAGTTTCCATACGTAATACTCTTGATAGATACATTCTTGAGATAATGCGCGTAATTACCGAGAACCAACACCAACATCGGCAAGTATCGAAAACCATGCGTCAAGTCGAAATACAATTCATCACCCTCGTGCAACAGATTATATACTCGGCTGAATATCTCCCAAATCTCGTTTTCGTTGTTCCCTATGGGCAGTCCGGTCTCACCATTCACTTCAAACGGCAAGTGCATAGCGTTCAACCGAGTTTGCAAGCCCTCTTGCTTCAACACATTACCTTCTCTATCCTGTTGCCCATTGTCTAACCAATTGCGTTGATAGGCTTCTTGGGTGAGCAGGATATAGGCGACATCATCTTTTCCCCATTTCGATTGTTGTCGCAGGCATTCAAGAGTAGCCTCCTGAATATACCGAACCGAAGCCGAAGCAAAAGTACCGGGCACCACATAACGACACTCACCATAATTGGATGTACCCAACACCGAAATAAAAACCTTACGAGCCATACGAATTATGCATTAATAGTACCCATATTTTTGTCCAGATAAGCGTAGAGTTTGTTCGCAGCGTCACGCCCATTATCATGCAACGAGAAATGCAACAGGTTGTTTTCCTCACATTTTTGTACACATACCGCACTAATGGGTTGGTCGGTTATAAAAATGCCCTTTGCTCCCGTTCCACCATAGAGTTTCACAACATTGCTGAACTTATTGATATCCGTTGGCGAAACTATCTGCAACTTACACTCCACAAACAGGACTTTCACGCCTGTGCTCACTATCACATCCACCTCATTTTTTGGGGCATTATTACGGGCAAGAAAAACCGCATTCATACAGATTTCCTGCGCTTGCTGCCAATGCGAAAGCATATCAGCCACTTCGAACTCGAACCAACCGGTATGGAACACCATACGAGCAGCGAACCTACTTTCTGCCGAGAACTCTTTTCTTACGCCCGATTTCTTTTGGATAGTCAATCGGAAGAATCCGGGAGTGCCTGCTTTGGCCTGTTCCCATTCCACCACAGAGGACACCAATCCGGCATCAAAACTGCCGTAGAGTTTCTTCAATTTGGCAGCATCCGACTTCTTCTGCGGGTTGGTCAGTTGTTCAAAAATTGACACATCGAATGTCCGCGCATTGTGAATTACCTTCAGAGCGTTTCTATCTTCATCCGTATAGTCCTCCAATGGGGTATAATTATTCAGCGGATTTCGATATAGCACAAAACGGTCTTTTAGGTTGAAGGGCGCCACCATCAATTTCGTGTCCGTCTTGTAGTCCCAGATGTTGTTATTTTGGTCTACATAGATAACATGCGCATTGGGCAGCGACTGGAACACATAGCCAAAAATATGCGACCACGACTTGGTACCCGACGATATGTTCATGTATACCTCATCGTCTGCATATTGTTTTGCCAATGCGTCTGCCAACCGGTGTGCTTGCACAGGGTCGATAGGCGACAACTCGTGTACATTGATTGGCAATGGCGGAGGCAACAATTGCCGAATAATATCCACCTGATTGCGGCTTTCTCTCGACACAACCATTTCTACTTGATTGGGGTGTGTTCCGACAATACCCAAATAGACCGGAGTAGACTGTCCCCCTACCAATGCAATGTGAATTTTTGCCATAGCAATTTATTCTTTTGTAAAAGTCAGTTTCACGAAACCCATCAGGGAGAAAGCACGCGAGCCACTCACTGCTATCTTTCTAGATTTTGGTAAATCATTTGCACGAAATTGTCCTTCGCGTTTCTTTCTATCTAACAGAAACCTTTTCCC
>CAVFIY010000379.1:0-2058 GCA_963622435.1 Bacteroides uniformis
AACGGGTCAACCGGTTTGTTCCAAACCGTCGCGGGTGGGGACACCCACGCCCCCATGCTGCCGGATGTGCTGCTTTGATAGATGGGCTAGATAGGCTAGTTAATCTAGTTGGATATAGTTAATCTAGTTGATCTAGTTAATCTAGTTGATCTAGTTGGTGCGGGGATAAATATCATTTATTCTATAATTATCAATTATTCTATAAACTAAAATTCAATTCTGTATGAAAAAGAGTTTGTTATCTGTGTTTGCTGTGGCAGCGGGGCTGCTAATGGCAACCTCTTGCTCTACAAAGCAAGAAGAGGAAGTAACCGTGGGCGGCGAGGCAGTCGTTTCGTTCACTGCACAACTGCCGAGCGGTGTGAACAGTCGTGCGCCGCAAGAGGCAACCGACAATGCAACTACATTCGGCGACGGTAAGACCGCAACCCACCTGCAGTATGCGGTGTACAAAGTAGATGGCGACCAATGGGGTCTAATAGGTGATCTGTCCAAAGAAGCCACACTTGTCGACCTGAAGACTACGGTAACGCTGCAGTTGGTAAATGGTACTACCTATGCAGTGGTATTCTGGGCAGACGCTACGACGACCACGAAGAATTCAATTTACACTTTTGACAAGACCAACTGCACGATTACGGCGAAATACGACGGTGTGGCTTCGAGCGACGAGAACTTGGATGCCTTCTATGCAGTGGAGACATTCAAAGTAGAAGGGTCTTCGCAAAAGACTATCGAACTGCACCGTCCGTTTGCACAGTTGAACATCGGTACGGCTGACTTGACGGCTGCGGATGTAGCAGGGCAAAAAATAGACTCGGCGGGTATCACAGTAATCGTGCCGAACAAACTGAATCTGAAAGACGGTAAGGTAGATGGCAAAGAGGAAGTAACTTTCGCAAAGGCTCTGCTGCCGACCGATAAGGCTTTCCCCGTAGAGGGCTATCAGTACCTGACGATGAACTACCTGCTGATGTCGGAAGACAAGACGGCGGACAACACGGTTACGATTTCCTACGACAATGCGAATGTGCCTAAGCGTGTGTTCAACAATGTACCGCTGCAGCGCAACTACCGCACGAACATCTATGGTAACCTGCTGACATCGACGACACTGTTCAATGTGGTTATTAATCCGGACTTTATCAAACCCGACGAGGAGTTCGAGGTTTGGAACGGTAGCACCAAAACGCAGCCGAAACAGGATGAAAACGGTGCATACCTCATAACGAAAGCGTCAGAGTGGAATTGGCTGACAAGCAGGACCATCTCTAACAACATTACGCTGATGAACGATATTGATTTCGAGTGGAACACAGTTACCCCGATTTGCTTGAGCGGTGCTGTATTTGAGGGAAATAACCATACTCTCTCGAATGTGAACATCGTGGGGGACGGCTATGCGGGCTATTCGGTTGGTTTATTCAACGGGACCGGTATGCAAGGGGCAACGATTCAGAATTTAACCGTGGATGGGGCGAAAGTAACCAGCACGAAAAAAGATCAGGGGTATGCGGCTGTTATATTGGGCGATGCACAAGGGTCGCTGCCTGTAAATATCACGAATGTGCATGTAGTGAATGGTGAGGTGTGCGGTGTACAATCCGTAGCCGGGTTGGTAGGACTCTCGGCAAGTGGTCTGACACTGAATGTGACGAAATGCTCGGTGAAAGAGACTGCGATTAAGAACCTCGCGGTAAAAGGTGAGTCCGGCTTTGTGGCAAGCCTCGTAGGGCGTGTGGTAGGTACGGCAAACCTGTCAGACTGCGAGTTGGAGAGCATTACGATTGATGCATACTATGCGGCTATCGCTAAGCGTGGGGCGGCTTCGATTGCCGCTGTAGCCGGTGTGAATGACGGGGGTAATTTGAGTGCTACGAACATAACGGGTGCAGATAAGGTTAATATTAAATCGACCCCGATTGAGTAATTACGGAAACGGTTCGCCCGCTGCGGCGAATGGATAGAAAAGAAGGCGACTCCGATGTGGGGCGCCTTCTTTTTTTTGTATGGGGGCTGTTTCTAATTAAGAATGAAGAATTAAGAATGAAGAATTAG
>CAVFIY010000380.1:0-2058 GCA_963622435.1 Bacteroides uniformis
GCCCATTGTAGGCAGCCCCATCGGACGAGCTCCAACTCACCGTTGCTTGGTAACCGGCCTCCAATCGAGATTGCTGTGTCGGTTTCCATTCATAGTCCGCCTTCACCTCCATCGTCTGCATCAGGCTGTTGTTCAGCTGTTCTTGCCGGGTGGTATCACGCCCCCATTCCGTCTGTGTATAGAAATTGTCTTGACGGAAAGCAAAATGCATATACGAGGCCGTAAGCATTAGCTGATGTTTCTGCATCTTGAATGTATAATCCACCGTTGCCTCACCGCCCGGATGCCAACCGCCGCCTGTCTGCGTACGCGAATATTGGCGCAGCGTATCTCCCGATGCATAATCGGTTAGCAAGTAAGTATTTACATCCTTATCATGCATTCGCAGGTATTGCTTATCCTCCACCATTCCGAATCCGGAAACGCCTAATGTAGAGTGGTCGCTCAGTCGAAAGTTAAGCCCACCTCGCAAGAAAAGTCCACCGCCTCGGCGGTCGCTCTGTCCGTCCTGTACGAGATGTGATAGTATGCTATCCTCCGGAATATCACTTCGTTTCTTTGCGCCCGTTCCTAACAGATTGTATCGGTCGGTCGAAGAAGTACCATTCGATGTGCGATAGCGGTATCCTGCATTGAAATAGCCATCCACCACTCCTTTTGAGAAATTGATATTGAAACCCACATTCGCTCCCGGAGGGGTAGTCCATGGTTTCGCCAGCGCATATTCTATTCCCGCATTCACGCTGCCATAGTAGCCGGCCTTGCGGTCTTCTTTCATCACCAGATTGATGATTCCGGCCGTTCCTTCCGGCGAATACTTCGCACTCGGATTGGTTATCACCTCTATCTGTTTGATACTCTCAGCGGGCAATTGTTGCAGCACTTGCGCTCGATTGTCGCTGTTCAGCCCGGCAGGCTTACCATTAATCCATATCTCGACATCTTCGGAGTTACGAAGCGAAATCGTGCCCTCTTGGTCCACATCCACCGATGGTATATTTTCCAGCACATCCGTCACCGAAGCCCCCGCTGAAGCTATGTTTTGGTCTACGGTAAATACTTTCTTGTCCAACTCAAACCGCATCGAACTTCCTTGCCCGACCACTTCTACCTCTTGCAGATTCTGCGTATCCTCCGACAGATAGATTTTGCCCATATTCAATGGCTTACCCGTCATCGTGATAGTGCGTTTCTGCTCTCCATACCCCATAAAACTCACCACTACCACATATTCCCCGTTACGCAATCCCGCAATGCGAAAAGCCCCATCCGTATCGGTGGTGGCTCCCGCAGCAGGCACATTTTCCCCCGCACGAGTTACACTAACATTGGCAAAGTCAATAGCCTCGCGTGTGGCTTGGTCCAGCACCTTACCCGACAGCACATTCTCCGCTCCAAGCGATACAGATACGAGTAATACGCCCAGCAATAGCAATATTTTACGAATAAAAGACAACGACAAATTAGGAATTAGGAATTAGAAGTTAGGAATTGCATAATCCTGCGTTTTGTAAGAGCCACTCGGTGGCGGCTTGGTAGCAGCGTGTACCGATTCCCATTATCGTATGGGCGCAAACCTCTGTCAGCAGACTGTTTTGTCGAAAAGACTCCCGCTTCGTAATATCCGATATATGCACCTCCACCACCGGTATTTGTGCCATCGCCACGGCATCCCGAATGGCAATGCTTGTATGCGTATAGCCCCCCGCATTCAGCACCACCCCCGCAGGCTCCTGCAACGCATCGTTCTGCCCCATAGTCCACTCCTGTATGCGATCTATCAAGTCTCCCTCGTGGTTCGATTGGTAGTATTGAAAGTGGATATCAGGAAATCGGCGTTGCAGCGCAAGCAACACTTGCTCCATCGACTCTGTGCCGTATATCGAAGGCTCTCGCCTCCCCAGCATATTCAGATTCGGTCCGTTCAATATATAAATAAGGGGTGTCAAATTATGAATTAAGAATTAAGAATTATGAATGAAGACTTAAGAATGAGCAGGATAAGAACAGGGTAACATCAGGGTAACATCAGGGTAACATCAGGGAAAGAACAGGGAG
>CAVFIY010000381.1:0-2056 GCA_963622435.1 Bacteroides uniformis
TAGACGAGGTGCAGCAGACGCTGACGGATATTCCTGCGGGGGCGGAGATTGAGGTGTTCGACGCACTCGGGCATTGCGTGCTAACGACCACTGCCACCACGGATTGGGTGCGGTTGCGCCTGCCGATTGGGGTATATACCCTGCGGATGACATACGGGGGATGTTCTACTACGCGCAAGATTGTAGCGGGGTACTAAATTCCGATTGCCAAATCTTCTAATTCCTACTATTCCGATGAAGAAACGAATTCTTTTTGCGCTGTGCTGCGCTTGGGTTGCACTGCCTCTGCACGCTCAACGATATACGGATACATTGCCTTTTGCATCGGTGGGGGTGATGGCGAACAACGCACAAGTGGAGGGCGGCGGCAAGCCACAGAGCGTCTATCCTATCGGGGCAGCAGGTCAGGCGTTCTGCTCTGCTTCGGCGTTGATGTACTCGGGGTCGAAGTACGCCTCGGAGGTGGATTGGTTCGAGCAGGAGACGACCACCGTCAGCGGTATTCGCCGCCTCCCCGACAAGCCCGGACACCCGCAGAACACCCCCGTAGGCGATGTGCCGTGGGAATTGGTGATTCTCTTTGCTGTAATCTATATCCTGCGGATAAAATTCCGACCTCCCCAACCCCTCCAAAGGAGGGGCTAACAGAGTATAGTCGCACGGTTTGGCACAAGTCGTGCGAGTAATATGCCGTAGGGAATATTTTTTCTCTTTGCCTTCATCTTTACATAGTGGGTATGCTTGCGACACCGCAAGTGTAAGCATGGTCTTCTCAATTAGCCCATACATCAGTCCCCTCCCGTTCGGAGGGGACTGATGTACTGTATCGTAAGCGTAAGTCTGTGGAACAATTGGCTTACGCCTGGCTTGAGGGTGGCTTAGGGTTGGCTTAACCCTGGCTTGTGGAACACTTTTCGCTGCCTACTCAATCAACGGGAAGCCCGATGTAATAAGGGATTGCGAAGAGGCGGGGTGTGAGTGATCAGCGGGGATTTAGGAATTATTAATACATCAACAAGACCCTACCCCATATTCCCTCCCCTTCAGAGGGGAGGGGTGCAAAGCATAGTCAAACGGCTCTTACGAGCCGCCGCGGGTGGGGTGAAGCGGAGGACAGATGTGCGCAGCACATTGAGTGTCCGCAGCGAGTAAAGCCCAGTGGGCTTTACTAGAACTCCTTAGTCCACAACCCACGCCCCCAGGCTGTCGGATGTGCAGGTATACGGGGAATTATGCATAAGGATTGGGAATAAGAAACAGTGGACTTTGATAGTCTAATATAGGCATTTGTTAGTTGAACCTATATCGGTAGCGAAATGGAGAGGGGATTTGCGAGTATCCGAGAAAAGCACTACCTTTGTACAATTAATTACTGCCTTTGTGCGATGAACAGCGCGCTACCTTTCGTATGAAGAAAATCAAAATACAATTTGTGGACTTCCCCCCCCCCTTCAGCCGAGGAAAAACCGGATGTACCTATGGCTCGAGTCGCATGGGTACGAACCCGAGTTGAGCGATACGCCTGACTATCTGGTGTTCTCCGTCTTCGGTGAAAGACACTTGCGCTACACGGATTGTGTGAAGATACTGGTTACAGGCGAGTGCCAAACGCCCGATTTCAACCTGTGCGACTATGCGCTTGGGTTTGACTATATGGACTTCGGCGACCGCTATATGCGCTACCCGTTGTTTTATACCTACAATACGAAGGCGTTCCCTCTCATGGAGAAGAAGCACCTGATGAGCGACGAACAAATAGCCGCCAAGAAAGACTTCTGTGCCTTTGTCGCCTCCAACGGGCGTGGTGCGGAACAGCGGGCTGCATTCTTCAACGCCCTCAATGCTGTGCGGCATGTGGATTCGGGAGGCAAACTGCTTAACAATATCGGTGCGCCCGTGGCGGATAAGTTGGCGTTTCAATCCACGCACCGTTTTGCCATTGCGTTCGAGAACGCATCCTATCCGGGATACACCACGGAGAAGTTGATGGAGGCGTTTGCCTCGGGCTGTATTCCTATCTACTACGGCGACCCGTGCGTGACGCAAGATTTCAACC
>CAVFIY010000382.1:0-2054 GCA_963622435.1 Bacteroides uniformis
TGCTTGCTCAGTTCGTTAAGAACAAGCCGTTGCAAAGCACGCTTGACGGGTCGAGCACCGAACTGCGGGTCGTACCCCTCGCGGGCGATATAGTCGATGGCGTCGTCTGTTACGCGCAAATCAACTCCGTTGTTGAGCAGCATCTTGTGGATACCCTCTATCTGCAAGCCCACGATGTCGCGTATCTGCTTCTCGTCGAGCGGCTTGAACATAATTATCTCGTCGATACGGTTCAGGAACTCGGGGCGTATGGTCTGCCGCAGCAGTTCCATTACCTGCGTACGAGTGGTATCTTGACTGATGCCTTTCTCCTCGTTCTCTCGAATGAGTTGCGAGCCGAGGTTGGAGGTGAAGATAATCAGCGTGTTCTTAAAGTTGACGGTACGCCCCTTATTGTCGGTCAGTCGCCCGTCGTCAAGTACCTGCAGCAACACATTAAATACATCCGGATGTGCTTTCTCTATCTCATCGAACAGCACGACACTATACGGCTTACGGCGTATGGCTTCGGTCAACTGACCGCCCTCATCGTAACCCACATATCCCGGAGGGGCACCGATGAGTCGAGTGGCACTGAACTTCTCTTGGTACTCGGACATATCGATACGCGTCATCATGTTCTCGTCGTCGAACAGGTAGTCCGCCAAGGCTTTCGCCAACTCCGTTTTACCGACACCCGTAGTACCGAGGAAGATGAACGAACCTATCGGTCGTTTCGGGTCTTGCAGCCCTGCACGGCTACGGCGAATAGCATCGCTGACCGCCTCAATGGCTTCATCCTGTCCGACGACCCGCTTGTGCAACTCCTCCTCCAAATGGAGCAGTTTGTCGCGTTCGGACTGCATCATCTTCGTTACGGGTATTCCCGTCCAGCGGGCTACTACCTCGGCGATATCGTCTTCATCCACTTCCTCCTTAATCATACTGTCGCCAGACATGGCATGCAGCGCGTCTTGAGCGGCTTTGATGTTCGCCTCCGCCTGCTGTATCTTGCCGTACCGTATCTCGGCGACCTTTCCGTAATTGCCCTCGCGCTCGGCGACCTCTGCCTCGTGCTTCATCTCTTCGATGTGGGCTTTCTCGTTTTGGATAGTGGCAACATAGCCTTTCTCCTTGTTCCAACGGGCATCCAACTCCGACGACTGTGCCTTGAGGGTCTTCAACTGCTCCTCAATGCCCTTCAGTTTCTCGGTGTCGTTCTCCCGCTTAATGGCCTCCCGCTCAATCTCCAACTGCTTGATTTGGCGGTCGAGGTTATCAAGTTCATCGGGCTTGGAATCTACCTCCAGACGGAGTTTGGCGGCTGCCTCATCCACGAGGTCTATCGCCTTATCGGGCAGGAAACGGTCGGTGATGTATCGGGACGAGAGTGTTACAGCGGCAATCAATGCATCATCCTTGATACGCACTTTGTGGTGCGTCTCGTACCGCTCTTTCAGACCACGCAGAATGGATATGGTGGCTGCCTCGTCGGGTTCATCGACCATTACCACTTGGAACCGCCGCTCGAGTGCCTTATCCTCTTCGAAGTACTTTTGGTACTCGTCGAGGGTGGTGGCACCTATCGCCCGCAGTTCGCCACGCGCCAATGCAGGTTTCAATATATTGGCGGCATCCATGGCACCGCTCGACTTACCCGCACCGACCAGCGTGTGTATTTCATCGATGAAGAGAATAATCTCTCCCGCTGCGGCAACGACCTCATTGATAACGCCTTTCAGTCGCTCCTCGAACTCGCCTTGATACTTGGCGCCTGCTATCAGCGCACCCATATCAAGCGAATAGATTTGTTTCTTTTTCAGGTTCTCGGGGACATCGCCACGCACGATACGGTGGGCAAGACCCTCTACAATGGCGGTCTTACCGACACCCGGTTCACCTATCAGAATAGGGTTGTTCTTGGTACGGCGGCTTAGGATTTGCAGCACCCGCCGAATCTCATCATCTCGCCCTATTACAGGGTCGAGTTTGCCCGCTTGCGCCCGCTCGCAGAGGTTGATTGCGAACTTCTGCAAGTTCTCGTTCTTGGGCTGTTGGTTGTTGTAACTGTTGTT
>CAVFIY010000383.1:0-2042 GCA_963622435.1 Bacteroides uniformis
CAGCGGGGCTGCTAATGGCAACCTCTTGCTCTACAAAGCAAGAAGAGGAAGTAACAACGGGCGGCGAGGCAGTTGTCACCTTTACTGCCCAACTGCCGAGCGGCGTAAACAGTCGTGCGCCGCAAAAGACAACAGAAGAGGGTAGTACAAAAACTACTACATTCGGCAAAGGTACGAAAGCAACCCGTCTGCAGTATGCAGTATACAAAGTAAAAACTGACGAAAACAGCACCACAACTTGGGAGGAAATTTCGAAACTCGGAGGAGAAACTACGCTTACCAACCTTACAGCCACCGTATCGCTGCAGTTGGTAACCGGCAATACCTACGCAGTCGCTTTCTGGGCCGCCGCTCCTACGGAGACGAGAAAGAAAGAGATTTACTACTTTAACAAGAAAGATTGCAAGATTACGGTTGATTACAATGTAGCGGATGAGGAAGGAAATCAATATCCACAACACGCCTCAAACGATGAGAATCTCGACGCATTCTATGCAGTAGAGACATTCAAAGTAGAAGGGTCTTCACAAAAGACTATCGAACTGACGCGTCCGTTTGCACAGTTGAACATCGGTACGGCTGACTTGGAGGAATATAAGACGGCAAATAGTGGTAAAGAAGTAAAACAAGCAGGTATCAAGATAAATGTTCCGAATACACTGAACCTGAAAGACGGCGAGGTATCGGGCGAGACTCAGTTAACATTCACTTTGGCTGACCTGCCGAAGACGGAAACTTTCCCCGTTGACGGTTATGAGTACCTGACGATGAACTATGTGCTGGCAGACAAGAAAGCAGACAACACGGTTACTATTTTCTATGACGACGAAAGCGGCGCACAAGAGCGTAAGTTTGAGAATGTCCCCCTGCAGCGCAACTACCGCACGAATATCTACGGAAACCTGCTAACCTCGACGACCACAGTCAATGTAACTATCTCGGAGGCTTTTCTCGAAAGAGCCCACGATATGGAGATTTGGGATGGTAAGACCACCAAAGAACCGAAAGAAAACGCAAAAGGTGTATTGGAAATTTACTATCCGTCCGAATGGGCGTATCTTTGCGAGAAGGGCTATAATAATATCGATGCCACCAATACAAAAGTCGTAGATAAATCCATTAAGTTAATGGCAGACCTCGATTTCGATGGTCACGACCTCGGATGTTTCAAACTAGCCAACGGCGTAACGGTAGATGGCGACAAGCATAAGATTAAGAATGCACGGTTAGTAGGCGACAAATGTAACACTACACATTTCACCGGCACATACCATGCAAGTTTGTTCTGCGTACCGGGGGCGGGCGAGGTTGTTACGGTTAAAAACCTGACAGTAGAGGGCGGTAGCGTGTATTGCCCGCACGATGATTATGGCGATAACGCTGATAACATTAAGGGACACGCAGCCGTTATCTTTGCTGCAATGGATAACACACCTACAGTTACTTTAGACAATGTGCATGTAATCGGCGTAGATATATACGGCATTCAACCGGTAGCAGGTTTGATTGGGCGTACGGCTAGTGCTAATATAACTATTAACAACTGCTCGGTGGAGAAATGCCATCTGCATAATAAGAAACTGGCAGGCGAGTCGGGCTATGTGGCAACGCTTATCGGGCGTAATGATAATAATGAAGGCACCGGTACGATAACAATCACGAACACCAAGTCGCTTAACAATACGATTGAGGCGTATTATTCCAATAACAAACGCGGAAAGGAATCTATTGCCTTATTGGCTCCTTCAACGATTACTACAACCGGTGTTGTTGAACATAGTGGCAATACCGCTACGATAACTTGCGTTGAGACCGGAGAGTCCGATACCTTTAACGACAACGAGTAATTCGCACAGCAAACGGATAAACGAAAAAGAGGCTGCCTAACCAATGTGGGGTAGGCAGCCTCTTTTTTTGTTTTTTGGGGAGGGGCTGTTTCTAATTAAGAATGAAGAATTAAGAATTAAGAATTGGGCGTAGCAGGGTCAAATGAGCCTGGCGGCTCACGCGGGTGAGGTGAAGCGGAGGACAGGTGTGTGCGC
>CAVFIY010000384.1:0-2029 GCA_963622435.1 Bacteroides uniformis
CAGCAGAAACACCAACGGCAAGAACACCGCAAACTCAATGGAATTAAATAACATAACAAGAATGAAACAACATAAACTATATCCGCAAAACCGCCCACAAAGATACGGCTATTTCCGCATATACGCAACCCTACCCACACCTCAACTATATTTCGCCAGCACCTTATCCAACAAATGCACATAATAGAACGGCACACTAATCAGTCTGAATGACTTGCCCGTCGGGGTACGCACCTCATCCACCTGCAACGGTTGCGCCCAAACACGGACAGCAGTGGCGTGAGGCGCCATCTCCATAAACTGCTGCAACGACTTGAGATGTGCGTTATGCCCGGCTTTCACCTCAACGGGAATCACTTTCCCTTGATAGACATACACGAAATCGAGTTCCGCACTGCTACCGGCTACGCCACGCACCCAGAAATCGCGATGCGCATCTGCATAAGTGTGTCCTGACAACAATTCTTGCGCAACGACTTGTTCCGCCAACTTTCCCCGCCAAGTATCCATAATGTTGTCCGAGAACATCACCTCTTGTTGTATATTGGCAGCAAAATTAACGATACCCATATCGTGCCAAAACAGTTTCGGCTTTCGGCGTGTCTCCTGCACAATAGGCAGTGCAAACGAAGTAATGGGATAAGTCAGTTCCAACAGATAGGTGCGTTCCAGCGTACGCAGTGCCTCCCCCACCTCTCGGGCCTTGTAATTCGACTCGGCGAAGTTCCCCAAGGTGATTTGTTCTGTAGTATAAGTCCAACCGCTCCGCAATAGCAGACGGATAACCTGCTTCATCGTCTCCGTCTTGGCATACTTCTCCACATCCTCGCTGTAACTGCGGAGCAAGGAATCGTACACATCACGCAACGCCACAATATCCCGATTCTCGGCATAACGAGCCATCGGCTCGGGCATACCTCCCACAAGAGCAAACTCCGAGAACAGCCGTATCGTCATCTCGTGCAGCGACGCATCAATGGCAAGGTTCTCCACCTCTTGTTGCAGCAGTTCATTGCCTGTGGCATCAAGAAAATCGGAGAACGAACAGGGATTCAAACGCATATACTGTACACGCCCGACGGGAAAAGAGATATGTTGGTTTGTGAGGGTTAGCAACAGAGAACCTGCCGCTATCACATGTATCCACGGATAATCCTCGTAGAAATAACGCAACAGAGCCACTGCATTAGGCGAGTTCTGTATCTCGTCGATAAAGAGAAGCGTCCGTTTCGTCTTGTCAATGGGGCGTTGAGATAGAAGAAAAATCTGACGGACGACATCGTCGATATCATAATCGAACAGCCGCAAATGCTCCTTACGCTCCAAGTTGAGCGAGATAAAGACATCGAACTCCTGCCCGAATGTCGTAACCAAGGTGGACTTACCCACCTGCCTTGCCCCTCGCAACACGAGCGGTTTACGGTGTTCTTCCGCCGCCCACTGCCGCAAATCTGCTATTGCCTTCCTGACGAACATAGAAATCTATTTTAGTAAGACCGATAACTCTGTAGGCTAAATACCAAAAACCACATTGATAAATACCGCTGCAAAGATACGGCAAATCTACCAATCCCGCAATAGCATTGTTCCATTTAATAGGTAAAATCCAGCAAATTTCGTTCCATTTAATAGGCGAAACACAAGAGAACTTGTTCCGTTTAATAGGGCAAAGTCAAGTAATACTTGTCCCATTTAATAGGGAAACCTTATTGAATCGGACTTACATAGTAGGATAGTTCACCTCACAAGAAACGCAGATTGTTATAAAGTTTACTTTACAAGATATACGAGTAGTTATAAAGTTTACTTTACCCCCCCTATCTATTTCCAATCCGCTGCAAAATCACTGCTTTTCGGAAATATATACAAGTGGTTGAATGTTTTTAGAATGGAAACTATACATCGCCTCTATCGAATGCAAACGGTAGAGGCGATGTGCGTTGGGGGCATCTATAGAATTAGCGTTGAAAGGCGGTGTATATCCCATTACAGCATATCCCGAAACTCCGAGAATACACACGATATTGGG
>CAVFIY010000385.1:0-2017 GCA_963622435.1 Bacteroides uniformis
CCATTAACCGTTGCCCCCGCAAAGAGTTTCTCCGCATTGGGGCGTGTAAAGTACAGGTATTTCCACTCCGAACGGGTCAGTGTACGCCAGGTGTTTGCCGTGTCCGTGCCTATGACATTGATGCCCCAGTCTGTAAACTCCGTCGAATAATGCGTGTAGTACTCCGCATCTTCTTTGTAACTGACATGCTCCGTCGGGTTGGTAGCCGTACTCCACCCGAAGAGGTCTATCCAACCGTCATACGAATCAGAGATAGCCGAATTGTTCGTACCGATGGTGTCGTATGCGTTTGGCGCGAAACGCCAAGTCTTCGTGCTTGCCTGATATTGCAAGTTCCCCGGAGCGAACTCCACATACAGCGTGTCCGATACCGCAAAGCCCCTGTGCGTTGGCACAGTGTCCGTTTTAGTGGTGTCGGTTTGAATAGTATCCGACTTTTGGTCGCCATCTTTGTTGGGGTCCTCTGCCGGATTTTTCGTTGAGCAACTAAATGCCATAAGGCTCAGCACTGCTAACCCCATAGCATGCAAATAGTTCATTTTCATTGACTTATACCTTTTTTGATTGTTTGTAATCTTATTGTTTGTTTTGCTTGTTTCTTTTCTTACGACTTACTTGTTTGCGTCACACGGCTGTGCGCCCATCGTACATCGAGAACCGCTTGCAAAGGTACACCTATTTCCCGACATAGCCAAATAAAAAACACCACCTGCGTGCAAAGAAGTCGGGAACAGGGCAGTGAAAGGTTGTCGGATAGTCGATTATAGAGATTTTACAAGCCAATTCCCCTAGCCTATTTACAGCAACAGTCGCAGCTATAGTTTCCGCTAGGAAACGCATTTTCTGAACAAATAGAACCTTACCTACACAAAATAAGCAGAAATTTTGTGGCCTGTTAGTACGAATTATTTGTACTATCAGGCTTCAAAAACAGTTCTATCCGGCATTAGTATAACCCTATTTGGGCTTAAGTTTAATTCCAATCCGACAACAAAATGAGTATTTCTCCCTTCGCACCCGCCACGGCGAAGAGGTGTCGTTCGCAGCAGAGTAGATAGTGCGTATTCGCATTACTGCCGCACCCGATTATCATATCAGAATCATTATATCAATAAAAGAGGCTGCCTACAAATTTTAGACAGCCTCTTTTTGCGTATTGGGCATTGCGTATTATGCACTGCGTATTGTCATTTCGCCTCTACGCCTGTTATGGTGTAGGTCTTGCCGTTGCGGAGGATGAGGACTTGACCGTCGATAAGTACCTTTTGCGGAGTGGTATCTGTATCGGCGGCGGTGTTGTCGATTGCCGTAGCAGGGATAAACTGCGCTTCAAGGGTCAAGTCGCTCACCACCGTGAAGCGATAGGGGTTATAAGTCATACCGTTGCTCCACTGCTTGAACTCATAGCCGCTATTGGGGATTGCACCCAATGTTACTTGGAAACCATAAACATAAGTTCCTCCGCCAAAAACAGAACCTTGTTGTACATCACAAGTTACCATAACGGTATATTGATTCTCTGCGAACTCTGCTGCGTAAGTAGCATTACCCTCTACTAATACGGTACGCGGATTGTCGGTATTGCCATCGCTCCAACGCGTGAAATGATAATGCTCATTGGCAATAGTTGTGAGTGTCGCCGTAGTGCCGTAGTCATACTCGCCAGTACCCTCTACACGACCATGTTCGGCTTGTGCTGAAATAGTATATTGATTCGGCGCAAAGATTGCTGAATAGGTTGCTTCGCTCTCTACTAATACCGTACGAGGGTTGTCGGTATTGTCATCGCTCCAATGCTCAAAGTGATAATGTTCGTTAGCAACAGCCATCAATAGAGCAGTTGAGCCATAGTCGTACACCCCGACTCCCTCTACACGACCATATTCAGCATCCGCAGAAATAGTATGTTGGTCAATAGCAAATTCGGCAGTCAAAGTTGTATCTTGGAACACCACAAAGGTACGCGGGTTATCGGTATTGCCATCGCTCCATTGGGTAAAGTGGTAATGTTCGTTGG
>CAVFIY010000386.1:0-2010 GCA_963622435.1 Bacteroides uniformis
ACATACGCTCGAACATACGGCACAGAAAAGTGGTCTTACCCGTGCCGTTGAAGCCCAACACAAGGGTACATTTCGCCGCACGAGGGGTGTTATTGTCGTTTATCATTTCGTTTGCTTACTTTTTTCGGTTGAAAAACTTGCAGGTTTGTATAATTTGCTGTACTTTTGCGGAAAGTTTTTGGTCTAAGTGCCATACGCAGAACGCTCGCATTTTGTAGTTTATGCGGTAAATGGATGTAGAAGCGAGAACTACAGAGAGGACAGTTGGCTACTCTCCCAATAAACTTTTCTATTCTCTATGTCCTTTTGGCGTCTTACGCCGGATGTAGTTACTTTCCAAACATCGGAAGCATTGACATAGATTAGACGAAGGGCTGCTGCATAATGCAGTCCTTTCTTCTTTTCTATATACGACCAACATAATGGAACCTTCCGAGCCGCTGACAATACGGTTATACTCCTTAACTATATATCGTACAAAGTCCTCCGGAGTAAGTCCGACTTTCTCTATCTCCCGCTTATGCTTGTTGCTGATATGCTTGAGATAGGTGTCCGAAAGATAAATATCTGCACACTGCAATCCTGCCTTTCTGGCTACCGACATAGGAAGTCTGCCTATCTTGGTTCCTACTCCTTTCAGTATGGTTCGTTGCTGTCCCATTGTTACTCTTTCACCTCCTTATCATCAGCTTGGCGGGCTTTCAGTTGCTCGGCAAGCAGACGGCTTTTCTGCTCCAACTCGTAGGCATCTATCTTTGCTTGCTGCTGTTTGACTTTCTCCTCGAGCAGGTTCATCTTGCGTGCATCCAAGGCAGCGGGTATCTGCGTGCCGTAGATGCCGACTATCAGGATGACGAGTTGCAGCCAAAGCGGGATATAGCCGCCCGTCTTCTCGCAATAGACATAGATAATCTTGCGCATACGGGACTTTTGGTCTGCCGTGGCGCGGTGGCTTTCGATAGGATTCTTCGAGATGAGCGACAAGCCGAACGCCGCACTGCTATCGATGGTGTCGGTGATGAGCGTTGCCGTCTCCTCGGTGGCGGCGGCAATCAGTTCGTCGTGTTCACCGTCGTCTTCGATGAATGTCTCCTGCTCTGAGGGCGGCTCAAAGTCGGGTCGCTCATCGATGTTCATAGCCTGTTTGGGCTGCTCCATCTCGTCGATGAAAGCAAGGTCGCCGTCCTCGAAATGATAATCCGGAGTGGGCTGTGGAATAGAATCTAATACGGACATGGTGTTACTTGTTGGGTTGCAGGGCTTGGTTGATAATAGCCGTCAAGTATTCGGTAACTTGGCGCGGGGCAGAGGAGCGGACGACACGCGCATTGCGGTCAAGTTGTGCCGTGCGCAGATAGACCGTCTCGCCCTCTCGGCTGATGAGGAACACGGACTCCGCTTCGTCGTCTTGCAGGTTCTCGTCCTCGCGGAACAGAGCGGCGGCGAGTTCATCGTTCACCTTGGGCAGGAACTTCTGTGTAATGGTGGGCAGGTAGGGGCGCACCACCGATAGGATAAAATCGAGGTTCATAGGTGCAGTCCCTTTCGTATTTGAGCGATGGAGGTGATGTTCTCGTTGTGTTGGCGTGCGATACGCAGGATGTCGGCATCGCGTAGCACAAAGGGGTAGAACCACTCGGCGTTGCGTTCGATGGTGTAGCGCAGGAACATATCGGCGAGGATGAGCAGCGGCGTAACTTCCCGATGGTACTTCTCGCGCAGGCGCACGGCGGTCTCGTCGAGCAGGTCTGCCGTGAAAGGTTGCAGTAGCGGGCGGATGTCGTCCCAAGTGATAGGGCGGTTCTCCCGCTCGGCAAGCGTCTCGGCGTAGTGCTGAATGCTTTCCTGTTGGCGGCGGTTGTCGTCTTGTTGTTGGGTCAGTGCGTCGTTGATAGAGCAGTTCTCGGCTTGTAGGGCTTCGAGTTGAGCGGTCAGTTCGGCGACTTGCTTTTGTGTTTCTTCGAGAGCGGTGTTGTCCGGAGCGGGGTCGTTGAGGTGTTGCTCACGGAA
>CAVFIY010000387.1:0-8852 GCA_963622435.1 Bacteroides uniformis
CTGGAACCCCGCCAAGTACTCGTATATGCAGAGCAAGGGCGGTATCACGGCCAACTACACGCCGTGGTTGCGCAAGCTCGTTAGCGATATCGATTTGGCCCACATTGCGGGTTACTACAATTTTGGTGATGTAGCCGGTGGTATTGCCGCATCGTTCACCTATTTCTCGCTTGGTGATGTCCAGCTCCAAGACGCATCGGGTCAGGAGTGGGGAACCGTTCGCCCCAACGAGTGGTCGCTTGACTTGTCTTACTATCGTAAGTTGCACGAGTATGTCAGCATGGCCGTTGCGTTGCGTTTCATGTATTCGGACCTCAATAACGGTGTCAACACCTCCACGTCTTCGGCGGGCGAGATGTACCCTGCATGGACTATGGCGGCCGACATTGCGCTCTACTATCGCCAGCCGATTGAGTTGCCGATGGGTCCGAGCTATTTCTCGTTAGGTTTCACGCTGCAAAACTTGGGTGGTAAGATGTCGTACGACCATGGCGCTACTTCCAACTTCATTCCGGCTACCATGCGTATCGGTGTCAACTACGAGTTGCCTTTTGATAAGTACAACAGCCTTACTTTCGGTGTCCAAGCCGACAAGCTGATGGTGCCGTCGCGTAAGTCGAAGTATGCGGACGGCGAGGACGGCCAATGGACCACCGAGGGCTATACCGCTTTGTCTTCCGTCAAGGGTATTTTCCAATCTTTTGCCGATGCGCCGGGTGGTGCTGCCGAGGAGTTCAAAGAGGTACGTTGGGGCGCAGGTCTTGAGTATTCGTACAACAAGCAGTTCTTTGCTCGCTTCGGTTATAGCTATGAGAACTATTATAAGGGCAACCGTAACTACTTGACAGTGGGTGCAGGTTTCCATTTGAGCATTTTCTCGCTCGATGTTGCATACTGTATCGGTTTGGCATCGACCAACCCGCTTGACCAGACGATGCGTTTCACGCTTGGTTTCGACCTTGCAGGTATCAAGGACCTTGTCAACAACCGCAAGTCGAAGTAAGTTGAGAGTTTAGAGTTGAGTGTTGAGAGAAGTTTATAGTTGCAAGCAGTTTATAAGTTTAGAGTTAAGTGTTGAGAGTTGAGTGCAGTTTATAAGTGGTACGTTCAAGTTCCACTGCACTAAACACTAAACAACACTAAACTACTAAAAAACTCTCCACTGCACTAAACACTAAACACTCAACGCTCAACTAAAAGGAAAAATGCGTATCGGTTTTGGATATGACGTTCATCAGTTCGCCCCCAATCGCAAATTGTGGTTGGGGGGAATTGATATCCCCGCCGAGCAGGGCTTGTTGGGGCACTCGGATGCGGATGTGCTGATTCATGCGCTCTGCGATGCCATTCTCGGTGCGGCCAAAATGCGTGATATCGGTTACCATTTCCCCGACACCAAGGGCAACGAGTACGAGGGTATCGATTCCAAGATTCTGCTCCGTCGGGTGATGGAGATGGTGCGCGAGGCGGGCTACGAGTTCGGCAACTGCGACTGTACGGTCTGCGCCCAAGCGCCCAAGCTGAGCCCCTATATTCCCACGATGCAAGCCTGTCTTGCCGAGGTGATGGGCGTGCCGGAAGGGACCGTTTCCGTCAAGGCCACCACCACCGAGCATCTCGGTTTCGTGGGGCGAAAAGAGGGTATCGCCGCCTACGCAGTGGTGCTACTCGAAGAAGTAAAAAGGTAAGATGAAGCGCACACTCCTATATATAGTATTCGCACTCGTGTGCGGCAGCGCCCACGCCGCAGCCCCCATTCCTATTGTAGTCCAATGGATGCAAGAGGTCGTTTCGTTGGGGGGCGACCCCGTTGTCGAAGAGGAGACGGACCGCTACTGCCGTATTCGTATGGCGGACAGCTGCTATCTCGAGGTGCAAGACCTGCACGACAGCCTGCTTGTGGTGCGCACCGTCTGCGCTCCGGTCTGCTCATCGGTGGCAGCCGTCTATAGCCTCGACGGCAGGTTGCTCCACCCCGTTCTGCCTTCGGTGGAATGTATTTTCCCGTTGGCACATATCGAGAACGGCACATTGGTTTGGCAAGACAACACCGCCGAGATTTGGGATGAAGAGGAGCGGAAACTATTTAACGCAACAAAATAATGGAATTACCTATTTATTTGATAGGTTATATGGGCGCAGGCAAGACCACGGTCGGACGCCTGCTTGCCGACAAGTTAGGTTGGCATTTTGTCAATTTGGACGATGCTTTCCAAGAGTTTTTCAATATCAGCACGGCGGATTTTATCCGTACGTATGGTATCGAGGCGTTCCGTCGCAGGGAGAAGGAGGTCATCGAAGAATTGGCTGAGTTGCCAATGGACCGCGTTGTCTATGCCACGGGCGGCGGCTATCCGTGTTGGGAAGACAATATGGAATGCCTGCACGAGTTGGGCACCAGTTTCTATATCCGTTGGCGCCCGGAGCATTTAGCTAAACGCTTGGCGCTCACCGACTTAAGCGAACGCCCGGTGCTGCAAGGACATACCGAGGAGGAGTTGCTCCGTTTCATCACGCCGCATTTGGCGTCTCGAGCGCCCTTCTACGAGCAGGCGGACTACATCGTCGATGCACCGATGGGCGAGTGCGACGAGCAGGCGGATGAGCGCATCGCCGACCATCTCTACCACCTCATCCAACAGCTGCGCGGAAAACCAATTAACAATTAACATGCGCCGCTGCGCACACACACGGTTTATCAACGAGCAACAAACTATTAATTCTTAATTCAAAATTCTCAATTCATAATTAGAAATAAGGGCAAACATTTAATTCCTAATTCCTAATTCCTAATTCCTAATTAAAAAAATGTCTATCAACGAAATACAAGACCAAATCATCGACGAGTTCTCCGCATTTGACGATTGGATGGACCGTTACTCTTTATTGATTGAATACGGCAATGGCTTGGAGCCTTTCCCCGAGGCGGACCGCACCGAGCAGAACCTCATTGACGGCTGCCAATCCAAGGTATGGTTCACAGCGGAGATGCAGGACGGCAACATCATCTACCACGGCGATTCCGATGCCATTTTGGTTAAAGGCATTGTCGCTTTGCTCATCACGGTCTTGAGCGACCACACGCCGCAAGAGATTATCGATGCCGACCTCTATTTTATCGACCGTATCAACCTCCGCGAGCACCTGTCGCCCACACGGAGCAATGGTTTGGTCGCTATGTTGAAGCAGATGCGCCTCTATGCCTTGGCCTTCGCTGCCAAGAAATAACGGATCCGTCCAACCAAGCCTCCCACTTTCCTCCGAGAACAACAGATTTTCCCGCCGAGAGGCCCCTATTTTTCCCCTCATAAAGTTATATTTCGACAAAAAGTAACGGTTTTTGTCACTTTTTTATAGGGTGTGCCGTGATATGGCACACCCTTGTTGTATCTTTGCAGCGTAAAAGATACAACAGCAGCAAACGAACCTATTGCTATTGCCATTAAACCACCATAAAACCTCGGCTACGCACGTAGCCAAACCCATGTAGCCCAAATGCGGGAGCTCCCCTTCGCCAAACCCAAACTCCATATCCCGCATTTCTACTAAAAAAGCAGCCTACTCTTCCGAGCAGGCTGCTTTTCATATAATCAGTAACAAGTTTTAGCGACGACGGTCGAGGCGTGCTCCGTCTTCAGGGCGCGGACCACGGCGCTCGGGGCGGGGACCACGGTCACCACGCGGGCCACGAGCGGGACGCTCCGGCTCTACATAGCCTTCGGGTTTCTCCTTCAGCGCCTTAGCGCTCAGGCGGAACTTGCCGGTCTTCGGGTCTACTTCGAGCAACTTGATCGTAATCTTGTCGCCCTCTTGTATTCCCGTTTCCTCCATGGTGTCGAAGCGTTTCCAGTCTATCTCCGAGATGTGGAGCAGACCTTCGTGACCCGGCATGAACTCAACAAAGCAGCCGTACGGCATAATCGACTTCACGGTCGATTCGTAAATCTCGCCTACTTCCGGCATAGCCACGATAGCCTTAATTTTAGCCACTGCAGCGTCCATCGACTCTTTGTTGTTGCTTGCTATCTCTACCTTGCCGCCTTCTTCTACCTCGTCAATCGAGATCACGGCACCGGTCTCTGCCTGAATTCCTTGAATAATCTTCCCGCCAGGGCCAATGACAGCACCGATCATATCTTTCGGTATCATCATGGTCATGATGCGCGGTGCGTGCGGCTTGATGTCTGCACGCGGAGCCGGCATGGTCTCGAGCAGTTTGTCGAGGATGTACATACGCGCTTGGTGTGCTTGTGCCAGTGCGTTCTCCAGCACCTCGTAGCTCAAGCCGTCCACCTTGATATCCATTTGGCAAGCGGTCAGACCGTCACGGGTTCCCGTCGTCTTGAAGTCCATATCGCCGAGGTGGTCCTCATCGCCGAGGATATCGCTCAGTATCTTATAGTTCAGTTTGTCGCCTACGAGTTCCGAAATCATACCCATGGCGATACCGCTGACAGGCTTCTTGATGGGCACACCGGCGTCCATCAGAGCGAGCGTACCGGCGCAAACCGTTGCCATCGAGGACGAACCGTTCGACTCCAAGATGTCGCTCACTACGCGAACGCTATAGGGGAAATCGGCAGGAATCATGTTCTTGAGCGCACGGCAAGCCAAGTTTCCGTGGCCAATCTCACGACGGCCTACGCCACGCTGTGCCTTTGCCTCGCCGGTTGCAAACGGCGGGAAGTTATAGTGCAGCAAGAAACGCTCCGTACCTTGAATCAGCGCCTCATCCACCATTTTCTCGTCACGGCTTGTGCCGAGCGTAACGGTAGCCAGTGCCTGTGTCTCACCACGAGTGAAGATACTCGAGCCGTGAGGGCCGGGCAGCGGGCTTACTTCGCACCAGATAGGACGGATGTCGGTGGTCTTACGGCCATCCAGACGCTTGCCCTCGTCGAGCACGGCACGACGCATCGCCTCTTTCTCTACATCGTGATAGTAGCGGTCTACCATAGCGGCAATTTCCTCTACATCGATGCCGAGTGCCTCAGCACGCTGTGCCATATAGTCAGCCTTCTCGGTCTTGAAGTCAGCGCATATCTGCGAGAACATATCCTCGCGGTGGTGCTTGTCGGTGTCAGCCGAAGTCGCCTGAGCGTATGCACGAGCGTAGCTGAAGTCATGAACGGCTTGTTTCAGCTCGTCGTCGTTCACCTCGTGGCAGTATTCACGCTTTACCTCTTTGCCGTAGGCTTTCATCATCTCGTTGATAGCCAAGCACTCGGGCTTGATAGCCTCGTGCGCAGCCTTGATAGCCTCCAGCATAACGGACTCGGGCACTTCTTTCATCTCGCCCTCCACCATCATGATATTGTCGTACGTAGCGGCTACCATCAGTTCGAGGTCAGCCTGCTCGCATTGTTCAAAAGTCGGGTTGATTACCATCTCGCCGTTCACGCGTGCCACACGCACCTCCGATACAGGACCCTCAAAAGGTATATCCGAGCATGCCAAAGCGGCACCGGCAGCGAGCCCTGCAATCGACTCCGGCATATCGATACCGTCAGCCGAATACATCGTCACATTTACAAACGTCTCTGCGTGGTAGTTAGCAGGGAAAAGCGGACGAAGCGCACGGTCAATCAGTCGGGCAATCAGGATTTCATAGTCCGATGCCTTTCCCTCACGGCGAGTAAAACCACCGGGGAAGCGACCCGCGCTCGCAAATTTCTCTTTGTACTCAACGGTAAGCGGCATAAAATCCGTACCGGGAACTGCATCCTTAGCGGAGCAGACCGTGGCAAGCACCATAGTGTTGCCGATCGTAGCCATCACTGCGCCGTCAGCTTGCTTTGCCAGCTTACCGGTCTCGAGCGTAATGGTGCGACCATCAGGAAGTTGAATTTCCTTCTTAACGATATTCATTTAGTAGATTTATTTAGGCACCGATTGTGCCATGTTAGTGTATTATGGGACACCGCATTGTGTCCCGATTGATTTTGACCCCAAAAAGTCGCGCAAAGTTACTACTTTTTTTTGATATATACAAAAAACGCTCGCAAAGGCGAGCATTTTTTGTTTGGTTGCGGCTATAGGGGCTATAGATGTTATAGTTGCTATAGTTGTTATAGTCCTCCTAGCCATTAGCCCACTCTCTAAGGGGGTTGGAGGAGTCCCTTACTTGTATAGGAATCGTTTGATCGACTTCTTCGGGGTCTTCTCAAACGGCTCTTGCTTGATTTCCACGTCGCTCACTTGGCTATAGCCCGGCACTAACTTATTTAGTTTCTTCAGGTTCTCACGCATCAAGGTCTTTACCTCTTCTAACGACATACGCTTCGAGGTCTGCTCGTCGGGGAATACTAATGCCACCAATCGCCCGTCACGCTCCACCACAATCGACTCGCCGACGCCTTCTTGGTTGTTCAGCTTGTCCTCTATCTCCTCGGGGTAGATGTTTTGCCCCGATGCCCCGAGAATCATGGTCTTGTTGCGCCCTTTGAGGAAAATGTTATTGTGCCGGTCTATATAGCCGAGGTCGCCCGTACGCATCCATCCGTCTTCGGTAAATGCCGCGCGGGTTGCCTCCTCGTTCTTGTAGTAGCCGAGCATCACATTCTCGCCGCGAACCAAAATCTCGCCCTCGCCCTTTGCGTCGGGGTTATCCACTTTCACTTCCATGTTCGGCACGGGCACGCCACAGCTGCGGCGGCGGAAATATTGCGGCGGATTGCCGCCCACCAGCGGCCCGCACTCCGTCATACCGTAGCCGATACTGAGCGGAAAATGCACATCCATCAAGCACTTCTCCACTAACGGATTCATCGCCGCACCGCCGCAGAGGAAATACCGCACGTTCCCGCCGAAGGCCTTCACGAGCGCCTTGCGAACGTGGTTGCGCACGATGTTCATAATACCCGGCGTGTACCAGCAGGCCTTCAAGAACCACTTCGACAACAGCGGGTCGAGCTTCTGCTTGTAAATCTTCTCTATCACGAGGGGCACGGTCGCCACCATGTACGGATGCACATCCGCCATGGCTTTCAGTAGAATACTCGGTGTGGGCGACTTGGTCAAATAGTAAATATGCGTGCCGGCGCAGAGCGGGTACAAGAAGTCGGACAGCTGCCCGAACATGTGCGCCAACGGCAGCATCGAAACCAATCGTTGTCCCGGCTCCACGGGAAGTATCTCCATGGCCGCCTCCACATTGTTGCTCAGCGAGCGCCCCGAAATCATCACGCCCTTCGGTGAGCCCGTACTGCCGCTCGTGTAGTTTATCAGCGCCAAGTCGTCTGGATTGACGGCGTAATACACATCCTTTGCCGACAGTCCGTTCGGGTATTTTGCCGCAAAAGCCGCATCAATGCTTGCTTTGTCGGGCACCACAACGCCTTCCGCCGTGCGCAGGAACGAGAAATCCGCCAGCGAGATGACAGCAGACAAGCCTTCCAACGGCTGTTGTTGCAGCTCTCGCCATACGTACGGCCCCACAAAGGCCATTTTGCTATCCGAGTGGCGCAGCAGTGCCGCAATATCCTCTGCCTTAAAATCCTGTAGAATGCTGACTATCACGCCTTCGTAGCTCGCCACGGCCAGATAGGCAACCACCCAGTTTGCGCAGTTTCGCCCCGCAATGGCTATCTTGTCCCCCTTCTTTATTCCCAACGCCGCGAACAGGAGATGCAAGCGTTCTATCATCTCCGCCAACTGCCCAAACGTATACGACTCTTCCTCCCCATAATTGGTCAACGCCTCATCCGTCCATTGGTGTTTCATTACCTCTTCGAGGTAGTGCAAATAATGCTGTCTCATAACAAATTATAGAATGTATTATAAACGCATGGTAACTCTATTTCCTCTAAAAAGTTCCTCAAACGAGCGGCAAAGGTACAACATATTTTGCAGATACGCAAAAAAGCGGTAATTTTGCAGGCGGAAAAGAGAAACAAAACATGTCCGACCAAAGTTCTATGGAACCTACTGCCTCGTCTGCCACGCCCCAAAACGGGGCGACTTGTACCTTTACTCCCGTTGCGCGGGAGGCGTTACTGCGAGAGCGTCTGGAAGTCAAACGACAGAATATCAACACACTGCTCGCTGCCACGCATACGAGTTGGGAAGAGGCATTCTATATCTCGTTGGCACGGGCGTTCGGTTTCCACACCAACAGCCGCCCGATGGAACAATTGACACAGCAGACTCCCCTAGCCTATCTAAACAAACACCACGACAGTCTTTTCCAACTGACGGCACTGCTGCTCGGGCAGTCGGGACTGTTGGCAGAATGGAACGCAACCGACACCGAACGCCAACAGTTGCTCAACGAGTATCATTTCCTCGCTAAAAAGTTCAGCCTCAACAAGATAGACCCCACGCAATGGCGGCGGGCGGGCGTTCCCGTGGAGATACGCATACGCCAATTCGCCCTCCTGCTGCAGCAGTCGGAGTCCCTCTTCTCGAAACTGATGGAGGAGAGCGATATAGAGAAAATGATGGCATTGTTCACGCCCGAAGGCAGTGAACAGACTGCGCCGCAGCGACTTACCCTGCCGCCCGCTATCGGAAGACGCTCCATAGAGGGGCTGCTTATCAATGTGGTATTCCCCTACCAATATGCCTATCACCTCTGGCGGAACAATGCGCCAAAAGCAGAGCAGGTGCTGCACCTATACGAAGGACTGCCCGCCGAGGACAACTATGTCGTGCGCCGCTACCAAGCGTCCGGCTATGCCATGCTAACCGCCGCCGACAGCCAAGCCGCCCTGCAAGAGACCAGCCACTATGGAAGGTGAGAGGGCAATGCACAATGCACAATGCTAAATGCACAATGCTAAATGCACAATGGGGCAACGCATAGTCAAACGGTTTGTTCCAAACCGTCGCGGGTGGGGACACCCACGCCCCCA
>CAVFIY010000388.1:0-4423 GCA_963622435.1 Bacteroides uniformis
GCAACTCGGATTTTGCCCTGTCGGGTGAGGTGCGAAACATCGGCGAATGGTTGCGAAAAGAAGGCACCATGGTGGGCGAACTCGATTTCGTGTCTGACCACACCGACGTAAACGAGCTGATGGCTCTCTGCTCGGCCGACTCGGGAAGCGAAGAAGAGACCTCTGACCTCCCCGACCCCTCCAAAGGAGGGGACACAGGTGAAGGGAATCCGTTCTTGGTGCCCAAAGGCGTGGATGTGGCCCTCAACACCCACATCAAAGAAGCCGTCGTATTCAACGAGGTGGCACACAACCTGAAAGGAAAACTCTACATCAAAGACGGCGTGCTGGTGCTCGACGAGATGGGTTTTGTATGCAACGCCGCCAAACTGCAACTGACCGCCATGTACCGCACCCCGCGGCGTAACCATATCTACGTCGGATTCGACTATCACATGCTCGACGTGAATATCGAGGAGCTGATACGCATGATACCGCAATTGGACTCGATTGTGCCGATGCTGCGTTCCTTCAAGGGTGCCGCCGAGTTCCACCTCGCCGCCGAGACCTACACGAACGCAAAATATGAGCTGAAGCCCTCGACCCTGCGCGGCGCTTGCAGCATATACGGAAAAGACCTCGTGGTGATGGACGGCGAGACCTTCAGCAAGATATCGAAACTGCTGCTATTCAACAAGAAAACCGAAAACAAAGTGGATAGCATCTCCGCCGAGCTGACGGTCTACAAAAAAGAGATTGACGTCTATCCGTTCTGCGTGTCGATGGACAACTACATGGTGGCACTCGGCGGACGACACAATCTGGACATGACCTTCGACTACGACATAAACGTGCTATCGCCCATCTATCTCGGCGTGAACGTGTCGGGCAATCTCGACGACCTGAAGATAAAACTCGCCAAGTGCAAATTTGCGAAAGACTTCAAGCCCCACTTCCACGGAAAAGTGGATGAAGAAAGCGCTAACATGCGCGCGATAATTCGCAACTCGATGCAAAAAAACGTGAAAATAAAATCAGATAATACGGAATCGGAAAATCAAACGGAAAATGAAAAATAATTCTCTTTTACTGAGCCTGACGCTCTGTACGCTTATGGCATGCAACAACCAAAACCCGCTGCTCACCGATCAGAAGACCCCCTACGGGGTGCCCGCTTTCGACAAGGTGCGCACCGAACACTATCTGCCCGCCTTTGAGCAGGCCATCGCCGAAAACAAAGCCGAGATTCACGCCATCGTGGCCAACGAGGCGGAACCGACCTTTGACAACACCATCGTTGCCCTCGACCGAAGCGGGCTGCTGCTGGAACGGGTGCAGGGCGTGTTCTTCAACATACTCGACGCCGACGGCACCGACGAGATGAACCGCATCGCCGAGAAAGTGACGCCCATGCTGTCGGAACTGAGCGACGGCATCCTACTGAACGATACGCTCTTTGAACGCGTGAAGGCCGTATATGACCAACGCGAACAGTTAGGGCTCAACGCCGAGCAGATGCAGCTGCTGAAAAAGACCTACGATCAGTTTGCGCTGAACGGTGCGAACCTGCCCGCCGACAAGAAAGAGCGACTCAAAGAGATAAACGCCGAGCTGGGGCTGCTATCGCTGCAATTCGGCAACAACGTGGTGGCCGAGACGAATGCCTATCAGCTGTTTATAACCGACGAGAATGAGCTCAAAGGGCTGCCCGAAAGCGCCAAAGCCGCTGCCAAAGAGGAGGCACAGGCTGCCGGCCGTCCCGACGCTTGGCTCTTCACCCCGAAGCGCACGAGCTTCACGCCCGTGCTGCAATACTGCGAGAATCGGGAACTGCGCCGTGAACTGCTGATGGCTTACACCATGCGCGGCAACCACGACAACGAGAACGACAACAAAGCGGTGATCGTGAAAACGATGCGTCTGCGCGTGGAGAAAGCGCACCTGCTCGGGTACGATTGCCCCGCTGACTACATACTGGCCGACTGCATGGCGCACGACCACAAGACGGTGGATGCATTCCTGCAAACCGTGTGGGGACCGAGTCTGGAGGCCGCTAAACGCGAAGCCGCTGCGCTGCAAGAGCTCATGGACCAAGACCTGCCGGGCGAGAAACTGCAACCGTGGGACTGGTGGTTCTACTCGGAGCGTCTGCGCAAACAAAAATATGACCTCAACGAGGAAGAGCTGAAACCGTATTTTGAGCTCAGCAACGTGCGCAAAGGCGTGTTCACGCTGGCACACAACCTGTACGGACTGAACTTTGAGCCGCTGAAAAATATGCCCGTTTACAACCCCGAAGTGGAGGTATTCAAGGTAACCGACGAGGCCGGCGAGTACGTGGGCATCCTCTACACAGACTATTTCCCGCGTGCCGGCAAACGCCCGGGCGCATGGATGAACAACATCAGCAGCCAATATGTGGATGCGCAAGGCGTTGACCACCGACCCGTGATCATCAATGTGGGCAACTTCAACAAACCGACCCAAGGCAATCCGTCGCTGCTGTCGATGGACGATGTGGAGACGCTGTTCCACGAGTTCGGACACGCTCTGCACGGACTGCTGTCGAAAGCCACCTATCGCACCCTTTCGGGCACGAACACGCCGCGCGACTTTGTGGAAATGCCGTCACAGTTTATGGAAAACTACTGCTACCGCCCCGAGATAATGAAGACCTACGCCTTCCATTATCAGACCGGCGAGCTGATTCCCGACTCGCTCGTGGCCAAGATAAACAAAGCACGCACCTTCAACCAAGGTTTTGTGGAAACGGAACTGCTCTCGGCCACCATTCTCGACATGGACTACCACGAGCGCACCGACACGGCCGACTTCGATGTAAATGCCTTTGAGGCAGAGTCGATGGCCCGCATGCAGATGATTCCCGAAATAATCACTCGCTACCGTTCCACCTACTACAACCACATCTTTACGACCGGATACGAGGCAGGCTACTACAGCTACACATGGTCCGCCGTGCTGGATGCAGACGCATTCGCGGCATTCGAGGAGACCGGCGACATACTCAACCCCGAAGTGGCTGCACGCTTCCGTCACCTGCTCGAGCAGGGCGGGACACGCGACTCGGAAGAGTTGTACGAGGAGTTCCGCGGCAAAAAAGCCGACTCGAGACACCTGCTGCATAGACTCGGGTTTGAGTAATTAGGAATTAGGAATTAGGAATTAGGAATTAGGAATTGCAAGGAGGATGCAATGAGGATACAAGGAGGATAGACCTCCTGACGGGACAGAAAAAGGCAGATTTGTATTCTTTTTGACCGGACATGGGACGGGGATTTTCGCATATCACACGCATACCGTTGGGAGTAGCCCTGCTACTCTCGGCGGTTGTTTTGTGCGGTTGGATACCCTCTTTCCGCTCGGATTGGCAGACGGTATTGCCAACTTTCCTGCTCGTCCTGCTGAATGCAACGCTGTTCTTTGTCAGCACTACCCCACTTCCGAGCCGTCAAAAAGAGGACGGACTTCCGTTACTGCTCTATGTGCTGTCCGCCACGGCGTTTCCCGCGCTGCACACCTGTTGGCAAGCGCAGTTGGGCGTAGCGTGTATGCTGCCCGTTATGCACCTGTTGCGCCACGAACAGAGTGAGGAGTTTTCGCCCGAATACGCCTTTCTCTGCACGCTGACATTATCGTTCGCATCGCTCTTTGTCGTTGATTTTGTGTGGTTTATACCCGCGCTATGGGTATGTATGCTCTTCTCACGGGACTTCAATTTCCGCACACTGTCGGCGACACTGATTGCCGGCGGCGCTTTCGCGCTGTATCTCTGCATTGCTATTTTTCTCTTTGGGGCAGACACAGGGTATGCGCACCTTTTTGACCGCACCTTATATTATACGGTCGGAACGGTTTTCCACGCCCTACCCGTCTTTGGGGCGATGGGGTTGTTCTTTATTTTTGCACTCCTGTTGAGCCTTGAGCGCAACTCGCTCCGTTGGCGAATGGAGGTGATATTCCTGGTGCTGTTTGCCATTGCCGCCGCCGTACTCTGTTTATTCCCCGTAGTCTATTCCGCCCCCGCATACTGCGCCTTTCATCCCGCCGTAATCTCCTCAGAATCATCACTTTATCTTTCTTCTATGCTGCCCGTCGCATTGGCGTTGCAAACCCATCTTGCTTGTCTCTATTTCCGCCAATACGCCACCACTACCCGCAGTGTCTTTTTCCTTATATATAGTGCATGCTTTGTGGTAACCTATATCGGTTCGTGGTTTTTCTGACCACTCCGACGCCTCCACCATGTACCCGATTCCCCCCCCACAAGTCCGTCGTTTTGTCTATGCTAAATCAGATAGTTATTTGTTCAAAACTTTCCCTTACACCCCTAAAAACATGTCTGCAGAGGGGTAGTTCTGCCGTTCACGACAGGAAAAATACAAAAAAGTGCCTACTACTTTTGTAGTATTGGATATTTTTTTTA
>CAVFIY010000389.1:0-3602 GCA_963622435.1 Bacteroides uniformis
CGGGCTTGGCAGCCTGCTTGGCCTGATAGAGCCCCAGCACCTCTTTGATTTTGGCAATAGAATCGGCACTCGGGTCGTGGTCGGCCGCAATAGACGCAGACGCCGGAGTAGGCGCAGCCGCAGGTGCTGCATCGGGTGCTGCTTTCTCCGGCGAGCGTTTAGCCTCGAATAGGCGGGTCGAACCGGCGCTATCGAGACACGCTTTCCAATCAACCACCTCCGACAACGGATTGTAGTGTGCTTCCGGGTCGTGGCTCAAGAAACAAGCCCGCGTCACATCACACGTACGGGCGTCGATGACTTGTTCGATATGATACTGCGAAGCAAACCGCTGCGCAAATTCTCGATAGAACACCGAGTAAAGCCCCTTGTCGTAGCAGCGTTCCGACAGGCGGAAAAGCAACTTCATCCCATCCCCGCTCGGCGAGCTATAGCAGAGCATCAATCGCTGGTCGCTCAAGATTTGCATGCGCAGCTCATCTATACTCAGCCCCTTGGCCGAGATATGGTCTATATCCAGCACGAACGAATCGATATACGCAAAATTCTCCGAACGGCGAATCAGGGGATTGAATGTCCCGCACACAAAATAGGGCAGCTTGCGTTTCTTCTCCGCATAGCGTTTTGGGTCTATCGTGCGAACCGCTTGCAGCTGCTGTAACAGGCTGAGCGTTTCTTGCGGCGGGTTGGTGATACGAGCGAGCAGCTGCTCCTCCTCTATCGGCTGCAGCGGGTCGTCCACAGCGGTGATGTTTTGTCCAAGGTATAGCATATATTAAGGTATTATTTCTGAATGTACGAGCGAAAGGTCTGCGCAAGCGACTGAGCATACAACCGAATATGGGTCTCGCGGGAGCGCAAGAGGCCGTTCATATCCACTATCTCCTCCAAATAGTCGTTGAGCGACTGAATGAGCACTCGCCGCCCAAGTGTCTCTAACCAATGGGAGCCGTCGGGTTGAATGGAATAGTAGTCGTCGGTCAGGACATTTTGGCAAGCGAGCTGATAGACCACATAATCCACCCACAAGCGAAAGAGCTCCACCACATCGTACGCCAACACGGGGCGGGCATATTCGTCACGGTGCAGAATGCCTATGTAGGGGTCGATTCCCGCCTGAATCAATGCGCCCTCCACCTTGCCGTAAAGAACGCCATAGCCATAGTTAAGGAACGCATTCACAGGGTCGAGCGCCGGATGTTGGCTGCGCTCCGTGAAGCGCAACGGCTCGGGCAGAAAACGATTGAGCGCAGCAAAATAAATGCGCGCAGCGCTACCTTCCCAGCCTCGCAACTCGGCCGCGATGTCCGAAACTCGCTCCCCGTCGAGCAACTGTATCTTGCGGCGATAGCCCTCCAAGCGATGTATATCTCGTTCTATTTCGCTCTGCTCTTCGGGCGGAATGGTCATCGTCATCAGCAGCGCCTGCTGATTGGACAGCTTACGCTCGAGAACGCCTTTTATCCACGCCACCGCGCCTTTGGATTGGGAGAACAGCAGTTGCCCCTTTCGGATGGTGGAGATAGAGCCGTATCGGGGGCTCCATATCCGCCCTTCGGGCTTGCCGGCCCGATTGACAAAGATGACGGGGATTTCGTGCTCTACGGCCAACAGGGCGGCATCGCTCGTGATACACGCCCCTTTGCTGATTTGGATGCTGCTCACACTATCGGCGGGGATGCGTTGTCGCTCTTTCCCCTGTGTTACCACAAAACCATTGTTATCGATGGTGAGGGTTGCGCCGAATGTGTAAAGCACCAATTCCATACCTAATACTCTCGGAACTGCGTAAATCGGAAAAGCACCGTCTTCTTGCCCGGCTCCTCCTCATACACTTCTCGCACCGTGGTGGAAGCCACACAACGATAGCGTTTTGCTCGGAGCCGCTGCACGATGGCGTAGGTCAGCGTCATCTCGCCCATGATATGCACCACAGCCTCAGCCGGAGGCGCTGTGTTCACGATTTGCGCCACGCACGAGTCTGCCATAGCCGCCACCTCGTCTCGAGTGGCCATAGGCGGCACATCGGGGAAAGGCATATCGACCACGCGGCCGAATTGCGCACTCGCCGCTTGGTTCTGCTCGCTCTGCCAACGAGTCGCGGGATGATTCGATAGATTGATGAGCATATCAGTAGATATAGAAATCTTGTTGGAAATAAGCATTAATTTTGGCACGCGTAATGGCGGTATACAGCCATTGATAGTTTCGCTTGCAGGGATTGAGCATCACATTGCGCAGCGGCAAGATAAACACATGGTTCCATTCCCCGCCCTGTGCCTTATGGCAGGTGATGGCATACCCGTAGGAGCAGCGCAAAGCATTCAGATACGGGTCGTTGAATAGGGCCTCTTTGAATTCCTGTTTTTTCTTTTGCGTCAGACCCTTCCGCCGCATACGCAAAACGAAATCCAAGAACAGACCCGTTTGCTGACGGGCGTCGAGATTGGGCTTGCTATCCGAGAGCAGAGAGGTCAACAACAGCGTATTGATTTGCTTTCCCGTAGCTAACTCCTCGACCGTCACTTCTTGGAACATCAAATCGGTACGATAGCCTTTCTTCGTTTCGTTGAAGACCCGTTCGCGCCGATTGGAGACACAGACCACCTTGACCATATCGCCGTTCATCAGCCCCGTGGTGAGTTGGTTCTGCGTAACCAAAAGAAGATCACCCACTTGCACCGGTGCCGTGAAGCCCAACTGGCTACGTATGGACGATGAGAATTTGAGCGCATCCGCATTGCTCTGGCAGATAAAAGTAGCCTCGTTGTAGCCGTGCTCTTGTATCATGGATACATACTGCGAACACATCAGGGCCTCCGAGGGCATCACTTTCACATTGGGGAACGGACTGAGCCCCAACCGGCCCCAGACCTTACTACTGTAGCCATCCTGCGTTTGCGGTGCCTTGTCCCATAGCTTACGCAACATCTCCGCCGCGCGGATAATGCTATTGCCGTCGGACTGACGCACAATCTCGGTCAGCGTGGCTTTCTCGGTATGATAGCCGAAAGTTTCCTCAATATATTGCGGTTCGAGCGCCGGCGAGATGGTGCCGTTGACAGGCGGCAACTGACAGGGGTCGCCCACAAAAACGAACTTAGCTTCCGGGCGCTTATCATACATCAATAAATCGGTCAATGCCTTACCACTCCCGAAGGTAGCCTGTGTCGTCAGCGCAGACATTGTATCCGATATCATGGATGCCTCATCTACGATATACACAATTCTATCGCTATCCCCATCTGCAGGCGTATAGGTCGCGGCGGTATAGAACAGCGTGAGCTGCCCGACATTGTCGGGATTGGCCGTCTCTTCGTCGATATCCGAAAGGTCTTTGTTCAGCCCCTGAAAGGTATAGACGCAATGGTGAAGCGTATTTGCCTCCTCGCCCGTTGCGTTGGATAGTATCTTGGCCGCCCGCCCCGTAGAAGAAAGCAAGCGATAGCTGATATTATTCTCTTTGAGGTACTGAATAAAGAAGCGCACCAGCGTAGTCTTACCCGTACCTGCATAGCCCGACAGCACGAAGCACTTGTCGTAACGTTCGACAAAGTATTTCATAGCCGACAAAGCCTTATTCTGCGAAGCGGTGAGAGTGA
>CAVFIY010000390.1:0-3488 GCA_963622435.1 Bacteroides uniformis
CGTTCTCCGAGAACGGACGGCTATCGCCGTATTAACGGTCTATTAACGGCCATACCGGAGAACTTTTGATGTGGTTGCCCTGTAAGCCTATCGCGTTTCCATTTGCCTATATGCAACTATTTTCGTACCTTTGCAACGACCTTTGAAACCCGCACATCCCTACTCCTTATGCCATTGGATAAGAATAAAATACAACGCTTTCAGGTCTTGGACCATTGCTTTGCCGATCGGAATAATCTCTATTTTGTGGAGGACTTGCAGCAAGCGTGCCGCAGGGCATTGGAGGCAGCGGGTATGGAACATCCCGACGTGTCGAGACGCACTATACTCAACGACATTGCCGAGATGGAGAGCAACCGCGAGTGGCAAGTCGACCTGCTGCCTATCGAGCAATCCCGCTATGGCAAACGGCGCTACTACCGCTATGCCGACCCGCACTATTCGATATGGCGAACCGACTTGACCGAAGCCCAGCTGACGCAGCTCCAATCCATTCTGCTTATGTTGCGCCAGTTTCGGAACTTCCCGCAATACGAAGCGATAGAGGATATCGTGGCGCAGTTGGAGGAGAAATACCGATTTTCGTTGGGCGATACCCAAGGGGTGCTGTCTTTTGAGGCCAATGACAATTGGGAGGCCATGCAGTATATCGGCGTGCTGTTCTCGGCTATCGTGAGCAAGCGGGTACTTCGGATTCGGTATCAACCCTTCGGCAAAGCGCCCCAGTCGCTGACCGTCAGTCCCTATTACCTCAAACAATACAACCGCCGTTGGTTCCTGTTGGGGCAGACGCAAGAGAATGCGGGTCTCTCCAATTTGGCGCTCGACCGCATAACGGACATCGCTCCCGCCGCCGAGAAGTATGTCGAGCCGCAGACCGATTTTGAGGACTACTTTGCCGACCTTATGGGCGTCACTCAAAGCGAAGAGCCGGTCGAAACCGTAGTGTTGCAGTTTACGCCCAACCGCTTTCCATACATAGTGTCCAAGCCGCTGCACCCTTCGCAGAAGATAGTGAGCCGTGAGGCAGGACAGGTTAGTATTGCGGTCAAGCCGACCAAAGAACTCTACCAGTGCCTGCTATCGTTCGGAGCGGATGTGCGCGTACTCGAGCCGGAGTCCGTCCGAGCGAACATGCAGGCGGAAATCGAAAAAATGATGCAACAATACCTACCTATGCAGAACCCTTGCACAGAATAGCCGTACCTTTGCACCGAAAACAAAAGAACTGCTCTTTGACATGCTGATTCCATGAAATTTTGAACGCTCCTCTTCGGAGGGGCACGTCCGATGTATTCGTCGGATGTCCGACTTTCGGGTCGGAAAACCAATGTCCGGTTTGTTTCGTCTATACTGTTTACCGTAAGTTGCGCCCTGCTGCGCACGTCGCGACTTACGACCGCAACTTAATTTTATTAAGTTAATAGGGACGACACGGTAACAATATGAAAAGAAAAGGAAGTGGAATCAGCATGTCAAAGTTTTTTATACAAGCTATACTCATCCGTACCACCTACAACCTTACAAACATCTATGAATACTCGTACCCGAAATATGATTCTTCGTATGCAGACCCGTCAGGACCTGCTGCGCGTAATCAATGCGCTCAAGCGTGAGGAGTTGAAAGAGTCCTATCATCCCTACACGATGCGCCAATTGGGGTGGTTCTGCAACCCGAACCATGTTTTCCACCGCTATCGTGACTTTGAGATACCCAAGAAGTCGGGCGGCAAACGCCTTATTTCGGCTCCGGGTTCCCATAGCTATATGCACCTGCTGCGCTATGTAGGCGCCATTCTGCAATCCGTATATACCCCCTCGGCGAACGCCATGGGCTTTGTGCCGAAGCGCAGTATCGTCGACAATGCCAAAGCGCATATCGGCCAAAACTATGTGTTCAATATCGATTTGAAGGACTTTTTCCCGAGCATTGAGCGTTGCCGCATTGTGTCTCGCTTGCAGGTGCGCCCCTTCTGCTTCACGCCGGAGGTGGCTTTGACCATAGCGGGGCTCTGCACCATGCGGGTGGCGAACGACGAGGGCGCAGAAAAAAAATATCGGTATGTCCTGCCGCAAGGGTCGCCGGCCTCGCCGGTCATCACCAACCTGATGTGCGACAAGTTAGACTTCCTATTGGCAAAGGTGGCCAAGCGTTTCGGGCTTACCTATACCCGCTATGCCGACGACATCACCTTCAGCTCCATGCACAATGTCTATCAGGAGGGCAGCGACTTCCGCAAGGAGTTGGAGCGTATCATCGCCGAACAGGGCTTCACCATCAACCCCAAGAAGACCCGTCTTGATAAGATAGGTGCCCGCCAAGAGGTGACGGGGCTGACCGTGAGCAAAGACAAGGTGAATGTGGCACGCAAGTACATCCGTGACTTGCGGGGGCTGCTCTATATATGGGAGAAATACGGCTACGCCACGGCCGAGTCGCGTATGCTTGCCCACCATGCCAAGCAGGAAGCCACCCGCAAGAAGGGAACTTCTTTGGTGTGCGTGGTTGAGGGCAAACTGCTGTTTTTGCAGATGGTGAAAGGAAAGAACGACCCCACCTTCCTCAAGTTGGCTCAGCGATTCGAGAAGTTGCTCGGCAACGACAAGCGCCAGCCCCGCAATGCTACGGTTGCGTACAAGGAGACCCTTCGTGTGCCGGACTTCGAGGCCAAATACCATACTCGGATTGTGGTGCAGGAAGACAAGCACCACCACTACCGAAGCGCCACCTGCGAGATCGAAGGCGAAACGGTGCATATCCAAGTAAAGAAAGATATCGATGGGACAAGATATACCTTGCCTCAATTGGTTATCTCGTATTGCCAAAACAAAGAGCAAAGCCAATCTTTTTGGCTGCTGCATGTCCCCTACAAGTCGGTGCATATTCAGGATGCGGTCGATGTGGATAGCCTGTTGGCAGACTTAGACGCACTGACCGGAGGCGCCATGCCAACGGAAGGAAGCACGGGCGCAGTGCCGTCGAAAGGAAGCACAGGCACTGCCAAAAAGGCGAAAGGAAATATGGGCGCAGCCAAAAAGGCGGTTTCCCAATCGAATACGGCCGACCCTCGTGCCGGAATCCCTGACCTCTCTTCCATAGAAGACGACCTCGCCGACGCCCGAAGAAATTTTGATCCCAACGAGGACGGAACCCCTATTCTCACATTTTAGGAATAGAAAATGATGTTCCGAAGCGAACATAGCATACCCCTATGGATGAAAAACTCAAACAAGTATTGCAACGTGTGGAACTCTTGTGCACTCAAAACCCCGAGTTCCGTAACGAATTGATAAAGAAATTGGAAATACCGATTTCATATCCTGCAATACCCCCTGTATCTAATACAACTGCAGCAGATGAGCGGATAACAAAGATTGAAACTTATCTGGGACTAGACTATAAACTAGATACCATTATGCCGTCCAATACAATTTATAATTCTATCGACTACTCGTTTATTGGCATAAGTGCAGTTCGCGATAAACTT
>CAVFIY010000391.1:0-3138 GCA_963622435.1 Bacteroides uniformis
AAAACGACAAGATTCAAGCCCTCACCAAAGAGGACATTCAGCGCATTGCCAAGAAATACTTCGACGCAAACTATATGACGCTCGCATTCGAGGAAGGCACGCCGAAGAAGAACAAATTGGCCAAACCGAAAATCAAGCCGCTTGATCTGATCAACGGACAAGAGACCGAATACGCCAAGATGTTCAAAGCCCTGCCGCAAGACTCGACCAAACAGACCTTTATGGACCTGAGCGACGTGAAAGTGGAGACGCTTGACGAAAACGTGAAACTGCATTACGCCGTAAATCCGAAGAACAACATTTTCTCGCTGACGCTGCGCTACGGCGTGGGTACCGCCAAGAAGCCGATGCTGGAATACGTGGCTTCGCTGATGAACATGGCCGGCATCATGCCGAGCACCGACCCGCAAGACTTCCGTCGCCAACTGTCGGAACTCGGTGGCCGCTGCGGCTACAGCGTATCGCGCAGCTACTTCACCGTACAAATCGTGGGCGATGAGGAGAACTTGGAGAAGATTTGCCAACTCGTTCAACGACAGATGCTGTTCCCGAAATTCGATGAGAAACAGTTTGACGCCGTGAAGGGTAGCGAGCTGTCGAGCCGCTTCACGCTATCGAAAATAGATGGTATTCAGGCAAGTGCCCTGCTGGAGTACGTGCTCTACGACAAGCAATCGGACTACATTGACGTCGTTCCTTTCATGGATGTATATCACATGGACGAGGGACAACTCAAGAGCCAATTTATGAGCGCCACAAAATATGCGCTGGATATTCACTACTGCGGTACGAAGCCCATCGACGAGCTGAAGACCATCCTGAAAGGCAACCTGCCGCTGCAAGAGGGCGTGAAGGCATCCACCTCGCCGGAGATACGCGACCGCAAGCGCTACGACAAGACCAATATCTATTTCTTGCCGAACTCGAACGTACAACAAGCGACCGTATATTTCTACATCGACGGCACGCCGTACAACATCGACCAAAGTGTAGATTTCCAAGCATTTAACCAATATTTCTCGGGCGGTTTCACCGGACTGGTGCTCGACGAGATTCGCTCGAAACGCTCGTTGGCTTACACCGCATCGGGTAGCATGCGCAGCGGCGCACTGCCGGGCAAGGATTCGTACTTCATGGGCTACATCGGTACGCAATCGGACAAAGTGGCAGACGCTATCGAGACTTTTGTCAGCCTGCTGGACTCGATGCCGGAATATCCGGAGCGTATCGAGTCGGTGAAGGCTGCGCTGCGCCAAGACGCTCAAATCTCGAAGCCGTCGTTCCGCGGCAAGAGCCAGACCTACGCCGCATGGCAAGAGATGGGCTACACGATGGACCCTGCGCAGTATAACATGGAGAAAATCAACAACTTGACATTCGAGCAAATTAAGACTTTCTACGAGCAGAACATCCAAGGTAAGCCGGTGACGATAGTCGTAATGGGCGACCCGAAACTGATTGACCAAAAGAAACTGCAACAGAAATTCGGCAAGTTCATCAAGCCGTCGAAGAGCCGTCTGTTCGCTCCGCTCGACTTGGACTTCTAAGTTCGTTGCGTTGAAAGTTGAGTGTTGAGTGTTGAGAGTTGAGCGCAGTTGAAAGATAAAGATTTGTGTAGGCCGCGCTGACTAAGACAAAACACAGATATATGTAACGGTGGAGACGGTATTCTATGCCGTCTCTGCTGTATATAAAGTCTTGGGGCTATGGCGTAGGGAGCGGGTATTTGGCATGTTACTTGTTACTTATTAATTGTTAATTGTATTGCAGGGTTAGGCACAAGGCAGAAACAAGGTAAAACCAAGAAAGAAACAAGGAAAGGACAAGGAAGATTACCTTGCATGTAAATTATAGATTTTTATTATTAATGGAAAGATTATGCATAGAGCAGGATTTGTAAATATAGTGGGCAACCCAAACGTGGGGAAATCGACGCTAATGAACGCTCTCGTGGGCGAGCGGCTGTCTATCATCACCTCGAAGGCGCAGACTACCCGCCACCGCATTATGGGCATCGTCAACGGCGAGGACTTTCAGATGGTCTATTCGGACACTCCGGGCGTACTGCACCCCAACTACAAGCTGCAAGAGCAGATGTTGGAGTTCTCGCGTTCGGCATTAGTAGATGCGGATGTGCTGCTCTACGTAACCGACGTACAAGACAACGCTGACCGCAACGCCGACTTCCTCGATAAGGTAAAGAAAATTGCTGCACACAGCAAGGCGACGGAAAGCGAGCACGAGAGCGATTCGAACGGCAATAGCGGTGTCGCTTCGGCAAGTGCTAACGTCCTCACAGCAAGCAGCACAAGCGGGCTACCTGTACAACGGTCGCCCAAAGTATTTCTCATTATCAACAAGATAGACCTCACCACGCAGGAGACATTGGAGCGGCTTGTGGAATTCTGGCACACGCAGCTGCCGGAAGCAACGATATTTCCGATCTCGGCTCGGGAACGGTTCGGGGTGGCGCAACTTTTTGATGCCATTCGTGACGCCCTGCCCGAGTGTCCGCCGTTCTTCCCAAAAGACCAACTGACCGACAAGCCGGCGCGATTCTTCGTGGATGAGATCATTCGCGAAAAGATTCTGCTCTGCTACGACAAAGAGATACCGTACTCCGTAGAGGTGGAGGTAGAGTCGTTCAAGGAAGAAGAGCCGTCGGCACAGCATCCAAAAGGCATCATCCGCATTGGAGCTGTTATTTACGTAGAGAGGGACAGCCAAAAGGGAATTATCATTGGTAAGGCCGGTAAGGCGCTCAAAAAGGTAGGCTCGCTGGCTCGTACGGAGATAGAAGAGTTCTTCCAAAAGCCGGTATTCCTACAACTGTTCGTCAAAGTGGATAAAGACTGGCGAAGCAATCAGAATCGTCTCAAACATTACGGGTACGACCTGAACTGAAACAGGGGGCAGCCAAGGAGTTGGTTCGGGAGTGGTTCGGGATTCCTTCAAAGTTGGTTCGGGAGTGGTTCGGGAATTCAGGGGATTTGAGATAGGAATTCAAGTGAGTTGGGTTTGGGATTTTTTGGGGGAGGGTTGATATACGGAGTTAGCAAAATGCGGAAAAATATGCTATAAAACATATTTTTCCGCATTTTTATTTGGTCATATCAAAAAAAGGCAGTACTTTTGCAT